>NSLH01000006.1 GCA_002763895.1 [Chlorobium] sp. 445 | reverse complement strand
GCTAATGCTTTTACAACTCTCACTGTGACTGGAAATGTGACAGCGCCATCTCTCACTCATACTAATGAAGGCGTGGTGCTGGCGCTTGTGTCGCCAGCTTCAGGCAATGGCACAAATGATGCAAGTTCATCAGGCGCAATCATGACTGTAAATGGGAATTTTGATTTCACAGGGGCACGCTTGGGGTTAATAGGTAATGGTACGAACTTTTCTGTGATTTCGGGAGATGTAAGACAAGACAATCTACTATACCGAGGCGGCTTTGCCAATGGAACCATGCGTCTTGAGGTCAAAGGGAATTTCCAGCTCAAAAACACGAGTCGCTATAATGGTAGACGCGGTGGTGGCGGTAGCGTCCCCCAAATTCGATTCTCAGGCACGAGCTTACAAATATTTGATGCCGACCCAGACATATGGTTGGGGTCGAGTGGAGAAACCAATGCCATTACGAACTGGGAAATTGCCTCTGGGGCAACAGTACAAATGAACAGCAGCTCAGGTATCGCCATTCACAATCAGTTTGGGCTTACGGTCAATGGTACGCTGGTGTGTCAAGATGGTGCGCAGCTGATTGCAACCCTCACGGGCGGTGGCTCCGGTCAGACACAACTCAATATGGGTCCAAACGGCATCATCCGCGTTGCTGATGTGGATGGCTTAGGCGATGGAACGCTGCTTGACCCTACAAGCGCTGCTCCACTCTTTATCCGACGTACATCGCCAGGCTCATCTACACCAAATGAATGGAACCTAACCAGTATTAACACAAATGGTACGATAGACTACAACGGCAGCGCGCCGCAAGTCATTACGCCCCGCAACCAGCAAGCCTTGTATGTGCCTAACACGCAGTATTATAAACTTACTATCTCAGGTGGCGCTAAGACGCTTGGTAGCGCAACGGCGGTGGTAAGTAACCAACTGACGCTCCAAGGTGGTGCTGTGAGTGGCACGACAAATGACACTGTGCGCATCTTGAACAGTTCTACAGCAGCTATTTCACGCACATCTGGGTGGATTAATGCCCCACTTGAACGCGCGGTTACAGGTGTAAGCGCGCAATACTTTTTCCCATTAGGTGATGCGGCAGTCTATCGTCCAATTACGCTGCAACTTACAGCTAGTACGAGGCTGCTGGCAAAACTCGTTAGTAGCAATGCAAATTCCTTAGCGGGTGTTACTTCCCCTCTGCAAAAGGTGTCGGACCTGCGCTACTATGAATTCAACAACTTAGGTATTGGCGCAGCAACGATGGAACAAGTGCGCGATATGGCTATCAATAGCGATGATGCAGTTAATCTAGCCAGTTCAAACTCCACACTTAAAATTGCGACGCGCACATCGGCACTTTGGCTAAGCCAAGGTCCAGCCGCAGTCAATACCAGCACACTCCCGACAACCTTTAACTCGTTCACGTTCAGCGAGTTGGTCGGTGCAGGTACTGACTTTTTTGTCTCGCTTGCCACCGAAAATCCAGCGGATGATCCGCTGCCGGTGGAGCTTGTGGAGTTTGTTGGACGAGCGACGGGTTTAGGCGTGGAGTTGCGCTGGAAGACGGCATCGGAGCGAGACAATGCGGGATTTGTGCTGCTGCGCAACGGTCAGGAAATTGCACACTACCGTGATGTAGAGGCGCTGCGTGGCGCGGGCACACTGCCTGTCGGGCGGCAATATCAGTTTCGCGATGTTGCTGTGCAAGAAGGCGAGCGGTATGTCTATCGCTTGCGCTCGGTAGACTTTGACGGTACCACACACGACTACGAACAAACCGTTGAAGTTGAAGCCACACGCTTGATTCGAGACTATGAACTGATGCAAAATTATCCCAATCCCTTCAACCCAAGTACAACCATCCGCTATGCGCTTCCTGCAGCAAGCGAAGTGAGTCTGCGTGTCTATGATATGCTCGGACGCATGGTCAGTGAGGTGCTACGCTCTGTAAAGCAGGAAGCGGGCGTCTACGAAGTGCGTTTTGATGCGCGTGGGCTATCAAGTGGCGTTTATCTCTACCGACTGGAAGCTACATCGGCACAAAGGCGGTTTGTAGAGACAAAGAAAATGCTGCTAATGAAGTAGGTTTCAGATGCTTTGCCTCTGCTAAGTTTTTTTGAAGAGGAAACGGCAGAGGCAGAGCGCACCACAGCGTACTAGGCTTGCGGCGGCTTTGCAGAGCAATGGCTTTGCGAGTCTAAACAGGCGAGCGCAATTGAAATTGCTAATATGCAACGCACAAGACAAAGAAACGCAAGGCAAACACCGAAATTGGATTGATCATGTGCAACTCAAAACAGGTACAACTGTCTGCGAAAGTGATGAGAAAATGATTTGAGATTTATGACGATATTCTGGACATGAGTCTTCACCATACTAGTACCTCCTTCACCTGCAGTTTTAAAGGGCAACAAATCCAACATCTGTGAAAACATCAAAATGGAGGAACAATGATAAAGGTGACTACAATAATGAAAGCACTTCGCGTACGACACCAAGTGCGCTGGGGACTTAGCCTCATGCTGCTTGGGTGGCTAATGCCAACGGCACTGTTTGCTCAGAGCTCCTACACTTGGACAGGCGGCGGCGATGGAACAAGTTGGAATAACTCAAATAACTGGAATCCTAATGGCGTGCCGAATGGCACAACTGTTGATGTCATATTTCCGAGTGTGAGTCCGACGCTGACGAACATTCCTGTGAACACACAAGTGCGCGATTTTACGCTGAGCGGCACGAGCAATGTCACACTAAACGGTGACTTGAACATTGGCAGAAACCTTAGTGTCCCAAATGGCTGCACTTTTACTGCGGCGTCGGGCACCACTGTAAAACTAAATGGAAATAGCGTGACACAAGATATCGGAGGGGCTGGCACCACACAGTTCCATAACTTGACAATCGAGAAACTAGGTAGCGATGTTCAGACGACGATAGTTTCGTTGTCAACCGTGTGACAGGCTACACGCTCAATAACCCAGTACGGTTTGTGGGAAATATCACAACGACGGGAGAACTCTATGTGCGGCAGGGTGTGCTCAACTGTGCGCCTACTGCAGGTGCGACCTTTAGCCACCAAATCCAAAGCATGCGGGTAGGCGGACCTAACAGCACGCAGACACAGGAACCTTTCCCCTCATGTTACAGTTAATACGGGCTTTACGGTTACAGCAAATGCACAAAATGTTAATGCCACACTGACTGTATTAGGAGATGTGGTTGCAAATCAAGTTGCAACAACGAATGGTGGTGTTGCAATTGCAATGACTTCTCCTTTTTCAGGGGGAAGCACGGCAACCTTTAACGTGCGAGGCAATTTGCTATTGACTGTACCAACAGGTTTAGGATTTAATCTCTATTACAGCACGATACCTGGAGCATCAATTCCTGCATCAATTACGATGAATCTGGGGCAGACAGGTGTAGGCGGTACAGGCGGCTTTACCATGACAAGTGGAATAATTCAAGCCAATCCAAGCGGTACAGTTATCCCCACTATAAACTTTTTGGGCGGGACACTTGCAAATCCAGCGGTGCACAATGTAGTCTTTGGCGTACAGTCTGGTGGTACGCCCTCTGCAAATGCAAATATCACTTACAATGTCAATGGTGTCGTAAATGTGATTGGAGGGTCGAGCTTTGGAATTTCTCGAAATCAAACGCTGACGATCAACGGCACAGTAATTGTAGATAACAGCGCTGAAATTACAGGCGTGAACATCGGTACTGCTTCCGGGCAACCCCACACTGGCATTTGGGCCGAACGGGCGTCTGGTGGTGCGTAACCTCACAGGGTTAGGTGATGGTATGTCAGCAACTGCCTTCGGATTTTGTATTACACGGCGTGGTAGCCCTGTGAATTGGAATCTCACTAACATTAACACGCAAGGCACGATTGAATATGCTGCAAATGTGGCAGGGGATCAGACCGTAACAGCGCGTACCTACAACAATCTGGTCATTAACCGTCCTGCAAGCAACTTTACGCTGCCTACAACATTGACAAATCCGTGCATAGCAGATGGAAATATCACGGTCAACAATTCGCTGGTGATTCAACAAGGGGTGTTTGTTTTAACGAATGCGGCAAGTGGAACTCGTGCACACACCGTCAACGGAAATGTTACGATTGGCTCTGCGGCAAGTTCAGCTACACTGAGCTCTGCGAACACTGCCTTGCTGCTCAATACACAGAACACGACAACTTCTGCACTGACCATCAATGGAAATGTAACTATCAATGCCAGTGCAACAAACGGGGTCATGATAGCACTATCAGCGATTAGCACAAGCACAACCGGCAGCACGCTGACCATCAATGGCGCATTTACGACGGCCGGCTCAAGTTTTGTGCGGCTTTTTGGCAATGCGCAAACCTCAGGCAATCCAAACCTTACGCTCAATTTAAGAGGCGATGTAACACTGGGCACAAGCAGCCGATTTGTAGCAACACGCAATCCGACGGCAACAACGGTGCCGACGGTCAGCCTGGGCGGTCTGACCCCGAACACGGTCAATGTGCCTGTGGAAGTGTGGTGGGGCAGCGTAGGCGATGAAGGCAATGTGCGTTGCAATTGGTCAGTGCCATCAGGTGCAGATGTTACACTCAGCACAGGTTCAGCGATAGCATGCATGAACACATACTCGCTGACTGTAAATGGTACCTTGCGTTGCCAAGACAACTCGGCACTGATTGCAACGCTGACCGGGAGTGCCACAGGGCTGTCCAACTTTGTAATGGGAGCGGCTGGGTATCTGACTTGCGCTGACCCGCAGGGGTTAGGCGATGGGACATTCCTTGCTCCGGCAGCGAATCAACCGCTGTTTGTGCGTCAGCAAGCACCAAGTAATGCGGTGCCACAAGGCTGGGCACTTACGAGCATTGTCTCAAATGGCACGGTGGAGTTTAATGGCAGTAGCACACAGAATGTAGATGCGGGGACTTACTACAATCTGGTGATTAATAATACAGCAGGAAATATGGTGATTAATTTCCCTGAAACGAATCCAAGTCCGCCCCCATCGAGTTTGGGAGCGCCAGATATCGTAACAGGGAACTTGACGGTGACGAATTTGCTGGATGTGCAGCGTGGGATATTGGTGCTGACGCCAACAACGGGAAGTGCGCCGTTGACGCACACATTCAATGCAGTAACGATTGGAAGTGCAACCAGTACTGCAGACATTGTAGGTGTGCCAGCTGATCCGCCGCCGCTGCCACAGTATTACAGCTTTACGACCAACACGGGAATTGTGGTCAACAACCGTGCGAACACGACCGTGACGGTTAATGTCAACAATGACATCAGTTCTACCACGCCTGCACACAGCGGTGTAGGCGTGGTGATTGGCGGGATTGATGCAAACCCCGGTTGCGCAACAACCATCACGGTTGGAGGCAATTTCAATTTTACCCAAGAGCTCTTTCTGATTGGCAGTGCGAGAAGTGGCGGAACAGGGTCACTTACAAACAAAGTGTTGCAAGTAGGTGGCAACTTCACAATGAGCAACACTGCAAGTCGCTTTATTGGCGACTGGTTTGGATACGTGAGCGACCCGAGAATTCGTCTTGTGGGAACAAATGCAACGCTAACGATACCGTCTGTGGTATGGCTGGGCACAAAAGGAGAGACCAATGCGCTGTGCCAGTGGGAGATTCCATCTGGTGCGCAGGTAACGATTCCCAATGGGTCAGCACTGGTGTGTATGAACAATCGGTCGGTACAGCTGGGCGGTACGCTCATCTGCGAAGATGGCTCAGAGATGATCTCGACGCGTACGGGTGGCTCAAGCAGTCTTGCGGTGTTTCAGATGCAGCCTACTGGGGTGTTGCGCATTCGTGATGTGCATGGCTTAGGCACAGGCACACTGCTTGACCCACTAGCAGCAAATGCTCCTGTTTTTATTCGCCGCACGGCACCATTTTCCGAAGAACCGCCACCAATTTTTAACTGGGATTTGACGAGCCTCAATAACAATGGTCAGGTCATTTATGACAACAACAGTACGACACAAGCGATTACGCCCCGCAACGCCACAAGTGCCTTTGTCCCGAATGTGCGTTATCATCAGTTGGTGGTCAAAGGCAATGACAAGACCATTTCAGGGGGCAGTGTAGTGGTGGGCAATCTGTTAGATATCGATGCTGTGATCAACATTCCAAATGTCAATGATACCTTGCGCCTGCTCAATACGGCGCCGGCATCGCTGAACTATGCGGGCGGACATATCAACGGCTATCTGGAGCGGGCAATGTCGGGGACAAACACTTACCTGTTCCCGCTTGGGGATGGGAGTGTGGAGCGACAAATTGAACTTGTAGTCAATGCGGCAAGTGCGACAGCGATGCGCGGACGCTTGGTAACAGGCGATGCTAATGTTGAGGTGACAAGTAGTGTGGTATCGCCGCTGGTAGCGGCATCGTTCTTACGCTATTATGCGTTTCAGAACACAGGTAACGCTACAGTGGATGTGACGCAAATAACAAACATGCGTGTGCGTGCAGATGATGATGTGCAGAACAGTGCGACGAACACGACCTTGAAGGTGGCGACAGCGACGCCGAGTCCATGGACGGGGCGCGGACCTTCGAGCGTCAATACGAGTGCATTGCCAACGGTGATAACATCGGATGTGATTAGTCCGGCGCTGACGATAGGGAGCAATCAAGCGTGGTATGCGGCGTTGGGGACGGAGAATTTGGTGGATAACCCCTTGCCGGTGGAGCTTGTGGAGTTTGTTGGACGAGCGACGGGTTTAGGCGTGGAGTTGCGCTGGAAGACGGCATCGGAGCGAGACAATGCGGGATTTGTGCTGCTGCGCAACGGTCAGGAAATTGCACACTACCGTGATGTAGAGGCGCTGCGTGGCGCGGGCACACTGCCTGTCGGGCGGCAATATCAGTTTCGCGATGTTGCTGTGCAAGAAGGCGAGCGGTATGTCTATCGCTTGCGCTCGGTAGACTTTGACGGTACCACACACGACTACGCGCTGCAAGTAGAGGTAATTGGACCACGCGTGAGTCGAGAGTTTCGTCTGGAGCAGAATTATCCGAATCCATTTAATTCGAGCACGGTGATTGCCTACGAAGTGCCTGAGCCAAGTGAAGTGAAGTTGTCGGTGTATGACTTATTAGGTCGCAAAGTCGCGGATCTTGCTGAAGGGCGCAGAGATGTTGGGCGATACGAAGTGCGTTTTGATGCACAAGGCTTAAGCGGCGGACTCTACATTTATCGTCTGGAAGCCAGTTCAGCGCGTGGGCGCTTTGTAGAAGCACACAAGATGCTGCTTTTAAAGTGAGCGCTAGCAGAAAAGCGATCTCTAAATGCAAATTGAAATTCTCAGTAGCCTTTTTGCGTTAAAGCTCAATGTAGTAAAAAACACAGTAGTGCAAACAAACTTTGCTTGCAACACATAAACTTTTGGAGGAAAAAAATGGACGAAGTCCGTGGAGGTGTCATCACGCAGGTATTAGTCAGCATTGGCAGAGCGGCGGATATGGGCGCCAGCAACGCATGGAAAGTCGTTGAAAGCACTTTTGAAGCTGGCAACAAGACTGCAACCACGCTGGCTGAATCGTTTAGCAAAGCCATCAACCGCACCGTGGATTCACTGACGGGAGGCAATAAGAAGTAGTGTGCAAAATTGCCCTCGCTGAAGCAGCGGGGGCAACTTTTTTAAGATTTTTGGAAAATTCCCCTTTGTTTATTAAAGCTCACCCAATATATTTGCAACTTTCAATAAACCGCGCAATTGCGCATGCAAAGAGCCACAAAGCACCAAGTAAGTTTAGAGCAAGAATTACGGTAATGCGTAGGTTCAAAGAACTTCCCTCCGACGTTTCATACAGCGCACTTGAGACCGATATTCTCGGCTTCTGGAAAGCACATCGCATTTTTGAAAAAAGTATCTCCACGCGTGCACACGCACCAAGATTTACATTCTACGAAGGACCGCCCACAGTCAATGGCAAACCAGGGGTGCATCATGTGCTAAGCCGTACAACGAAAGACCTGATTTGTCGCTACAAAACGCTCAAAGGCTACTGCGTGCCACGCAAAGCAGGTTGGGATACACACGGCTTGCCTGTGGAAATTGCCGTTGAAAAAAAATTAGGTCTGAAAAGTAAAGCCGCCGTGGAGTCGTACGGTATTGCAGAGTTTAATCAGGAAGCACGGCGCTTGGTCTATTTCCATATTCAGGACAATAAGGAAGGGTGGGGCAAGCTTACCGACCAAATGGCGTATTGGTGTGATCTTGAAAACGCTTACATCACATGCGACAATAACTACATCGAATCGGTCTGGTGGGGCTTAAAACAAATCTTTGACAAAGGGCTAATTTACAAGGACTACAAAATCGTACCACAAGACCCCAAGTCGGAAACCGTGCTCAGTTCGCACGAATTAGCGCTGGGTTATAGAGAAGTCAAAGATCCAAGTGTCTATGTGAAGTTCAAGCGCAAAGGTGCAGAGAACGAGTATTTACTTGCTTGGACGACAACGCCATGGACACTGATTTCAAACATCAGTCTGGCTGTTCATCCAGAAATTGATTATGTGCGCGTGAAAGTTAAAGATGAAATCTATGTGCTTGCCAAAGCCCGGCTCAGTGTGTTGCAGGAATCATCGGATGGTGCACCAATTGAAATTCTTGAAGAGTTCAAAGGTAAAGCCCTGGAGTTTGTAGAGTATGAGCAGCTCTTGCCGCATTTGAAAGTGAAAGAAAAAGCGTTTTTCGTTACACTCGGCGAGTTTGTCTCTACAGAGGATGGTACAGGCATTGTGCATTGTGCGCCAGCATTTGGTGCCGATGACTATGAAATTTCTAAGAAGTATGGCTTGCCGATGTATCAGCCCATTGCGCGCAACGGGGTATTCACCGATGAGGTGCCGCGCTATAGCGGGAAGTTTTTCAAAGATGCTGATCCTGAAATCATTGCGGAACTCAAGCAAAGCGGCAAACTGCTGCGCAAAGAAACAATTACACACAGTTATCCTTTTTCGTGGCGCTACGATGTGCCCGTGATGTACTATGCGCGCGAGTCGTGGTATATCCGCACAACAGCGGTCGCAAAGCGCATGGTCGAACTCAATAAAACTATCAACTGGCAGCCACCTGAAATTGGCACAGGACGCTTCGGCAATTGGCTTGAAGAAAACAAAGACTGGGCGCTCTCACGCGAACGCTTCTGGGGCACACCGCTGCCTATTTGGGTATCCGAAGACTTCAAAATCGGTGATGACCATACCTCCGGCAATCTCTTCTGCATTGGCTCCATTGCCGAGCTGCGTGAAGGATTGATTGACATTGATGGCAAAACCTACAAACTTGGTGATGCCTTAGACCAAGGTTTAGTCGAACTTGATTTGCACAAGCCATTTGTCGATAGAATTTACTTTATCAAAAATGGCAAGCGCTTTACGCGCACCCCTGAACTCATTGATGTGTGGTTCGACTCCGGCGCAATGCCCTTTGCACAGTATCATTATCCGTTTGAGAACCGCGAGCTCTTTGAACAAAGCTTTCCAGCCGATTACATCTGCGAAGCCGTCGACCAAACGCGGGGCTGGTTTTACACCCTGCATGCAATTGCAACACTGATTTTTGACCAACCCGCCTTTAAAAATCTAATTGTGGACGGGCATATTTTGGACAAGCACAAGCAAAAAAATGTCCAAGTCCAAGGGCAATGTGGTTGACCCCTTTGTCGTGATGAATAAATATGGGGCAGATTCGCTGCGTTGGTATTTGGTAAATTCCAGTCCAGTGTGGCTACCGAAAGCCTTTGACGAAGATGAAATTGTCGAAGAGCAACGAAAATTCTTCCGTAGTTTTATTGAAAGCTATAAGTTCTTTGCGCTCTATGCTAATGTTGATGGCTTCGAATACAAAGAAGAGCGCTTACCAGTCGCAGAACGCACCGAGCTGGACCGGTGGATTTTATCGGCACTCAATACGCTCATCAAAGGTGTCGATGAAGCCTTGGCAAATTATGATCCAACCAGCGCCACTCGGCTCATTGAGGAATTTGCAGTAGATAATCTTTCAAATTGGTATATCCGTCGCTCACGCCGTCGCTTCTGGAAGGGAGAGATGGGCGCAGATAAACTTGCCGCCTATCAAACCCTCTATGAGTGTCTTGTGACATTAGCAAAACTTGTGTCGCCCTTCTGTCCCTTCATTGCTGAAGAGATTTACCGCAATTTGAATACCATAACGCAGAAAGAGCCTTACGAATCGGTGCATCTGGCTTACTTCCCTGAAGTAGAAGAAGCCGCTATCGATAAAGCATTAGAGAAGCGGATGAAAAAAGCGCAAACGATTTGCTCACTGGTACTCTCGCTGCGTAAAAAAGCCGAAATCAAGGTGCGTCAGCCGCTTCGACGGATGCTCTTGCCTGTACTTGAAAGTGAGACAAGACGCGAACTTGAGAAAGTAAAAGACATCATTTGCGATGAAGTCAATGTCAAGACAATTGAGTTTGTAGATGATGAGTCGGGTATTGTGAGTAAAAAAGCAAAGCCGAATTTCAAGACACTAGGCAAAAAATTTGGTAAAGATGTCAATGCGGTCGCAAATCGTGTGCGTGCGATGTCGGCACAGGAAATTTCAAGATTGGAAAAATCTGGTGCATGTGAACTCGAGGTGGCTGGACGGCACGTAAAGGTAGAACGAGAAGATGTAGAGATTTTATCGGAAGATTTAGAAGGATGGCTCGTAGCATCCGATGAATCGCAGAAGCTTACGGTCGCTTTGGATACTGAACTGACAGAAGAACTTCTTGATGAGGGTGCCGCACGTGAATTTGTCAGTCGGGTTCAAGCACGCCGAAAAGAAAGTGGCTTGGAGATTACCGATAGAATCATTTTACGCGTTGAAGCCTCTGCCGCATTGCACAAAGCTATTGAGCATAACAAAGCCTATATTCAAAATGAAACACTTGCGGTAGAAATTGATTTCGCACTCAATGGCGGTAAGCGTTTTGAAGAAGAGATTAACGGTGAACGATGTACGATTGAACTTGAAAAAAAATAGCGTCTTAATTTCATTAACCTCAATTCGTAGTAAGAGCAATGGCAGCAAAGGATAAAAAAGGCGCAAAGGCAAAAAAAGTTGTGGCAAAGTCGCCTAAAATTAGAGCCGCAGCAAAATCTACCAAGCTTGCAGGTGCAAAATCGGTGGAGAAAAAAAGCGCTGTCGAAGCGGCGCCTACGAAAGTAGTGAAACCGAAAGAGGTGAAAACATCAAGTCAAACGGATGCAAATGAAAGCGTGCAAGAGCAACGCCTGACCAAAACCTATCTGACACCTGAAGAGCTTAAGCACTTCGAAGAGATTTTACTCCAAAAACGTGCAGAGGTCTTGCGTGATTTGGAAATCATGCGCAATGCTTACAGCGAAGACAATAATCACGAAGAAAGTAATTCAAGCTACTCTATGCACATGGCAGATCATGGCACGGAGACCATGGATAAGGAGCAGCACTTTATGTTTATCGCCCGTGATGAACGCTATCTGAGTTATATCGATAAAGCCTTAGAGCGCATAAAAAATGGTACCTATGGCATCTGCGCAGTCTCTGGCTTACCGATTCCGAAAGAACGCTTGGAAGCTGTACCGCATACAGCTGTGCGCATTGAGTATAAAAATCGTGGTAAATGAAAACTCAAAAAAAGATTGGAAAACTGACGAATTTGTATAAATTGAATGGTTTCTTTCAACTTAGCTGAAAACTTAGAGGAACACCATGTTTGGACTTGGCGGACAAGAGCTGCTTCTTATTTTGCTCATCATCCTCATTTTCTTCGGTGCAAAGAAATTGCCAGAACTGGCACGGGGACTGGGCAAAGGAATCAATGAGTTTAAGCGTGCGCAAGCTGGCATAGAAGAAGAAATCAACAAAGTAGCAGAGATGCCAAAAAGCGTAGACAAAGAGTTAGCAGACAAGATCAGCCAGATGAGCGACGAAGAAAAAGCAAAACTGGCTGAACTGCTCAATACTTCAAAGAAGTAGCTACAATAAGAGACCGTAGAGCATACGGGCAGCAAGAGTGAGCGGCAGACAAGAAAATCCGTGGATTCAAGGCAGTTAAAAAGCACAAGGGTTATCCTTGTGCTTTTTTGTTTGGGTAGCGCGCAAGTGCCGCTAAATTTTGCCTTCGGTCAACACCATGATTTCCTAACAAGCAAACGCTTGCAGTGTGAGCAAAGTTATCGAGCATAGGCGACGGCACGTGTCTCACGTACGACCGTAACTTTAATCTGACCGGGGTACTGCACAGAGGTCATAATTTTGTTAGCGATGTCGTGCGCCAAAGCATGGGCTTGCTGATCGTCAACGCGTTCGCCCTCGACAATGACGCGAATTTCTCGTCCAGCTTGAAGTGCATAACTGCGCACCACGCCTGGGAAACTGCGCGCAATTTCTTCCAGACTTTCAAGACGTTTGATATAGCCGTCAGGCGTAATCGCGCCACGTGAGCCGGGGCGTGAGCCTGACATCACATTAGCCACATCAATCAATTCAGCAATAGGATGCTCTTTAGGAACATCGCTGTGATGTGCTGCAATCGCATTCAGCACAATGGGCAACTCTTTGTACTTTTTCAAAAACTCTGCGGCGGCAGGTCCGTGTGGCTCTTCTTGTGAATCAAGCACTTTGCCAAGGTCGTGCAAAATTCCGGCACGTTTGGCAAGTTTGACATCGAGTTTAAGTTCTGCTGCCATATACCCTGCAAGCATGGCAACTTCGAGCGAATGTTTGAGCAAGTTTTGCCCGTAGTTAGTGTGGAACTTCATCTTGCCAATGAGCCGAACAATATCGGGGTGGAAGTTTGGAATCCCAAGTTGAACAATCGCGTCTTCGCCTGTACTTATAATGAGCTCATCGAGTTCCTTTTGAGCTGCTTGATATGCCTTTTCAATCGTGCCGGGGTGAATAATGCCATCGACAAGAAGTTTTTGAAGAGTAATTTTAGCAAGCTCACGCCGAATCGGGTCAAAGCAGGAAATGATAACGACTTCAGGAGTATCATCGACAATAATTTCTGCGCCTGTCACATTTTCAAAGGCTTTGATGTTGCGTCCTTCACGCCCGATGATACGACCTTTAAGCTCATCACTTTGGAGATGGACAGCAGAGATTGTGTTCTCAATAGCCAGTGTGGGAGCAGTGCGCTCAATAGCAGAGAGAACAATATTTTCAGCGATTTTCTCGGCATTGGCTAAAGTTTCCTCATGAATTGCTTTGAGGGTTGCCGCGGCATCTTCTCTTGCTTTCGCAATAAGATTATCCATGAGCATGGCTTTGGCATCTTCAGCATTTAAGCCGCTAAGGTTTTCGAGCCGTAAGTTTTGCTCAGCGATAAGGTGTTGAAGTTCTGCGCTGCGCTGCTCGACAAACTGCATTTTTTGTTGAAGTTCTTTCTGCTGCTCCTCGAGCGCTTTCTCACGCTTTTGAAGTTGTTCAGCGCGGCGGTTCAAAGCGTCTTCTTTAGCTTTCGCTTGCTTTTGGGCTTGCGCAAACTTATTGTTTTTGATATTCACTTCTTGCTCAAACTCGCGCTTCTTGCGTCTCCACTCTTCATTGACTTCTTCCATTTTGGCATCTTTTTGCGCTTGAGCTTCACGCTGGGCTTCTTGAATGATTTGCGCCGCGCGTTCTTCCGCTTCAAGAATGCGTGTGGTCCCAACACGGTCTAAAAAGTAGCGACTGACAAAAAATCCAATAACAAAAAAGACTACGGCTGTCAAGGCAAGGAGAATAAAATTGATGGAGATATTAATTACGTTTTCCATGTGGCAAAGTGTTGAGTTGCATTAGCAAAAGTCAGAATTATCGAAATAAAAAATCCGCACGAATCTTCGGGCTGTGTTCGGTCCAAAGAATCCAGACCGGCATAGTGGGTGCGTCCTCCACGTCTCGTGCTTCCACTGCGCTGGTTAAAACCGAAGGTCGGTGACCAGCATCCTATCGCGAGGATAGGTGAGGCCTGCATTCAACGTCGAGAGATGAGCTCCCTAATCGTTTAATCAACGATTCTTTGTTTCAAAGACACAACCCCAAGCGTTGGTGCGGATGAAAGTAATAAAACCCTGTAAGCGTGACGCCTGAGTTGGAACGATGATGAAAAAGAACAATGAGTAATTTTACCAGCTAAATACCTTAATGTTTAGATATATCAGAATGTTGAATCAGGATATCGTGTGTAAGTGTTGTAATTTTACTGGTAAGCTGCTCTAAGCGTTGCTCTAACTCAATGACTTTTTCTGCAAAGGATATTGCTGTCAAAATTGCAATTTTTGAAGTGCTAAGATCTATCCCTTTGCGACGATATTCATACATCTGCCTATCAACTTGCCGAGCAGCTGCCTCAGTAAGCTCACGGTTTTCAACCAAAAGGGGATAGTCCTCACCAAACACACGCACCTTGATCGGTTCCATAGCAGAAAAATAAAGTGATAAAATTACTCACAGGTCCAGGCTTTGCTATCCATCGAGGCGAAGTAGTTCAAGATCGACCAGTTCCAAAAGGCGCTGCAGACGTTCCTTGAAATACAGGCGCTCCATGGCTGAAAGGATCAATGCACCAGAATCCGCCGAAGGTGCCTGGGAGGTCTCGGGAAGAGAAGCTAAAGAGGCAAGAGCAGTTGCTGCTTGCAACGCACGCTGTTGCTCATCGAGTTGCTGCTTGAGCGCTTCTTTCTCGAGCCGCAGGGCTAAGTTTTCCGATGCTAAGTGGCGCACAACTTGCTCTAACTCTGCGAGTGCAGCCTCTGGACTTTGAACCATCTCTTTAGACTTGTTCATCTTTAGACAAACGAACCACTTTCACATCAGAAAACCACCTCAGCAATTAAGGCGCACCACAACCCTCATCCTACTTTGCGACTTGCCACTTGACTTAGGATTGGCGAAGTTCCGCACCATATTTGGATTCGAGTTGCCTAACGACTTTTGCCAGCAGCGCGCTAATCTCCTCTTCTGTCAGAGTTCGCTCGCGGCTGACAAGTTTAAGCGAGAATGCAAGACTGCGTCGGCTTTCCATGTCAGTACGGCTGGCTTGCAATGTAGGATCGTAGACATCAAAAAGTTCTACCCGTTCAATTAACGGATGCGCTTTTGCAAGATCTTGCATAATATCATGCGATGCAAGATGCTTGGGCACATAAAACGCAAGGTCGCGCGTAACTGCTGGGAACTTTGCAGGAGCACGGTATTCAGACTCAAATTCCGCCAAGTTGCGTAAAACATTCATATCCAATTCAGCTATAAAAACCTCTCTTTCAATGCCATGCTTTGCTAGCCACTCTTTTGGCGCAATTTGCAGAACTCCCGCAAAGACACTGCCAGACGGCGTATTGCAGTTTGCATCTATTTCCAGACGCAAACTGCCATGAGTATAAAGAATAAATTTTGATTTTTCAAGTAGATGTAAGCACTGAAGTAACTCCTCGACCGCGCCTTTAAGATCAAAGAAGTCTGACATATCATTTGGATGCGCCCAGCTGCGGGGCCAGCGTCGGCCAGTGATGGCAATGCCCAGCATTTCACGCTCACAGTAACCAGAAACTAGCGTCGGTTCATCCGGTGAGGCACGTTCAAAAGTATGTCCAATCTCAAACATGCGCATATCCATATTGCTTAGATTTTGATTATGCGCCACACATCTCAGAAGCGACGGAATCAGACTTGGACGCATCGCTGCCATATCTTCTGAAATCGGATTCAACGTGCAAACCACACGCTCCGAAAACATTTGTGCTTCGGGCAGGCTTAGAAGCGGATTGGTCAGGATTTCTTTAAACCCCATGCCAATCATGAACTTGCGCACACGGTCGTTAAAATGCTCTTTTTCAGGGCGCTGCGAGGGATACGACGAGGTGAGTTTTTCTGCTGGCATGAGGTTATCATAGCCATAAACACGTGCAATTTCCTCGATAAGATCAACTTCAGCCGAAACATCGACTCGCCAACTTGGAACGCTAAAGCGAATGTGCTCTGGGGTTTGTTCAATTTTTTCAAAGCCTAAGCCTACGAGGATCGAAACCATCTGAGCATGCTCAATTGACGCGCCTAAAAACGCATTGACACGATGCGGTCGAAGTGTAACCTGAAGTCGCTCGCGTTCCTGAGCCAGCACTTCCGTGCTTTCAACAACATGTCCACCTGCAAGTTCCACAATAAGTGCCGTTGCCATGGCGGCGGCGCCACGAATGTTCCCCCAGTCAACGCCGCGCTCAAAACGATATGAGGCATCGGTCGAGAGCCCTAATTTTTTGGCAGCCCGCCGAATCTGACTGGGATTAAAATAGGCTGATTCCAAGAGCACGTGCGTTGTGCTATCAGAAATCTCAGAGTGCAAGCCGCCCATAATCCCACCAATTGCAACAGGCTTTTCAGCATCGCAGATCATAATCATGCCAGGCTCAAGCCGACGTGTCTTGCCATCGAGCGTCAGAAAGTCACCGGCAATATCAGTCCGCACGCGAATGCGATGCTCACGGAGTTTGTCTAAATCAAACGCATGCAGCGGCTGACCTACAGCGTGCAGCACATAGTTTGTAATGTCGACGACATTGTTGATAGGGCGTAAGCCAATAGCTTTGAGACGATGCTGCAACCATGCAGGTGATGGTGCAATTCTGACGCCTTCAATGATAACGGCAGCATAGTGCGGACATGCTGCAAGGTCTTCGACGACAATGCGAGAGGAGGAACGCACGAACGGCAAAGCACGATAACTAGGCAACTGCACGCCCGTAATGCCAACAAGCTCGCGCGCAACACCCAGATGCGAGAGCATGTCGGGACGGTTCGGCGTAATTGAAAGGTCAAAGATGACATCGCGCTCAACATACTTCTCAAAGGGTTCGCCGACACGAAACTCACCATCGGCTTGGCTCAATACCATAATACCATCGTGATTGTCAGAAAGCCCAAGCTCATCTTCAGCGCAAATCATGCCCACAGATTCAACACCACGAATTTTGGATTTTTTAATCGTGAGTGTCTGGCCGCTATAAAAACGCAAGGTTGCTCCAACCAACGCTACAGGCACGTATTGACCTACGGCGACATTCGGCGCCCCGCAGACAATTTGCAAGGCATCGGCAGCCCCAACATCGACTGTGCAGACCGACAATTTATCTGCGTTAGGATGCTTATCGCATTTGAGGACTTTACCAATGACCACGCCACTGAAACTTGCACCAAGATGCTCGATGTGTTCAACCTCAAAGCCAAGCAAGGTAAGACGCTGCGCTATTTCAAGCTCGCTTAGCGTCAGCGATGGGGCAAATGTTTTAAGCCAGTTGAGTGAAATTTTCATAACCAGGAAAGTCTTTTGAAATCACAAACAACAAAGATACGTAACTTTAGGCAGTAGTGTAAAGCCGAACTGTAATGTCGTGAAGCTATTCGGTGCCTTGTGCAACGTACAAAGGGTGAAGTAAATGCAAGGCTCAAGCAGCAGCGGCATGAAAGCCTATCTAGGCTTGGCAGAGCCACCAAGAAGCCGAAACTTTAAGTATCTTTCTGACTAAAATTTTTAGAACTGCGAGCGTTTAGAACTGTGAGTATTCTACGACAAGAGTCACAAAGAAAAACGTTTTTGCAACGTGGCATGCTGCGTATGGATAGCGCTGTCGTTGCTAATTACAGCTCACGAAGCAGCAGCGCTGGATCCCAAGAAAAAAATCACGCAGTATAACTATGAAACATGGGAGAAGAAAGACGGTTTGCCACATCAGTCGGTCTTAGCCATTTTGCAGACGCATCAGAATGAGAATCAAGGGTATATCTGGTTAGGTTCATATGATGGACTGATTCGTTTTGATGGGGCGAAGTTCATTGTCTTTAATCAGCGCAATACGCCAGAATTTCGCAACAGCACGGTACTGACGCTATGTGAGACACCTGACGGCACAATTTGGATAGGTACAAATGGTGGTGGATTGCTCGCGCTGAAAGCAGGAAAATTTCGTAACTATCAAGCCCAAGAAAACTTACCCAGTGATATCATTACAAGTCTGGCTTATGATTTGCTCTCTAATCGGCTCTGGATTGGCACGCGTAAAGGACTCTGCAAGTTAGATTTAAGTACTCAAACCTTCACGACCTACACGGTGAGCAATGGTTTACCTAGTAACAGCATCAATACGGTGATGGTCGATTCGAGAGGAGATGTGTGGGCAGGCACAGACTTAGGCTTATGGCATTTGCAAAATGGAATGGTCAACACGTATCGAAGTCAAACGAGTGTCGCCGCGCTGCCTGATAACTATGTGCGAGCAATTTACGAGGATAAAAATGGTAACATCTGGATTGGCACAAATGTAGGCATTTCTCGCTTCGAGCAGACACACTGGCAAACTTACACACCAAAAGATGGTCTGGTCAGCGAATCGGTCTACTCTATTTTTCAAGACTCGGGCGGGGCGCTCTGGATTGGCACTATTCGCGGGCTTTCGCGCTTCTATGATGGCAGGTTCGAGAACTTCACTGAGAAAGACGGATTTGAAGGCGTGCGGATTTATGCGTTCATGGAAGATCGTGAGGGAAGTCTGTGGTTCGGCACATCGCGCGCAGGCTTGAACCGATTTCGCGATGGGACATTTCTCACGTTTGCAAAGTCTGAAGGCTTGATAGACGATGTGATTTACTCGATTTATCAAGATTCAGATGGCTCGCTGTGGTTTGGCTCTTTCAATGGGATGACGCACTGGAAAGATGGAGAGATATGCAATTACACCACGAAAAATGGATTACCTGTAGACATCATTCGTGCGTTTCTACGCGCACGTGATGGCAAATTCTGGATTGCAACATTCGGCAGTGGCATTCTAAACTACGATGGAAAGACCTTCAAAGCTCTGACTGAAAAAGAGGGATTGGTAAACAATGGCACACGCACGATTTGCGAAGACAAAGACGGTGCGCTCTGGATTGGCACTAATGTGCATGGTCTTTCGCGCTACAAAGATGGCAAATTCACAAACTTCAAGACCACAATTGGCCTGACAAGCAATTCTATCATTTCACTCTTGTGTGATAGCGACAATACGCTCTGGATTGCAACTGACGGTGGTGGGCTCAACGCCTACAAAAACGGCAACTTCTTTGCCTACACCTCAAGAGACGGCTTATCGGGTGATGTTGTGTTTTGTATGTATGAAGACCAAGAAAAGGTGCTTTGGGTAGGCACATCTGGCGGGCTTTCACGACTCAAAGATGGGAAGATTACCGCCTACACCTCACGCAACGGTCTGTATGGCAATGATGTCTTTCAAATTTTAGAAGATGATGATGGCTATTTATGGATGAACTGCAACACAGGTATTTTTCGTGTAAGCAAAATTGAACTCAATGAGTTTGCGGAAGGCAAGCGAACGCAAATCAACTCGCGTGCCTTTGGTGTAGAAGATGGCATGAAGACCAATGAAGGTATTACGCCTGCTACAGCATGCAAGACCAGAGATGGCATGCTATGGTTCCCGACAGCAAAAGGGGCGGTGCAAATAAATCCGAGAAAATTGCCAAAGAACCTGATTCCACCGCCTGTGCACATCGAAGAAATCTATGTCGATGGCGAACGCCGAGAAAAGTCAGAGCAACTGGTTTTGGAAGCGGGCTCAAACAAACTGGAATTTCACTACGCTGGACTTTCGCTCCTTGCGCCGAGAAAAGTCAAGTTTCGATACCAACTTGAAGGGTTTGACAAGACTTGGAATGAGGCGGATACGCGCCGCACAGCTTACTACACGAACTTGCCGCCCAGTACTTACACATTTCGCGTGATTGCGTGCAACAACGATGGGATCTGGAATGAACAAGGCGATGCAATCACATTGACTATAAAGCCATTTTTTTACCAGACGGTGTGGTTTGCAGGACTGATAGCGATGGCAGTGCTCCTCACTGGTGTAGGCATTTTTACGCTGGCGCATCGCCAGTGTGATTCAGAGAGAAAAAGACTTGGCTGTGCTGGTGGAAAGACGCACGCGCGATTTAGCAACGGCAAAGCAGCGTCTGGAGATTGCGCTGCAGGAAGCTCAGTTAGCACGCGAAGAAATGGAAATCAAACGGTATGAAGCTGAAGTCTTGCGCCAAAAAGCTGAAGAAGCAAGCCGTATGAAAACCGAGCTACTGGGCATTGTCGCACATGACCTCAAAAATCCATTGCAATCCGTGCTGGGTTTTGCACTGCTCATTCGTGAAAAGATAGAGCCCAATTCTGACATTTACCTGATGGTGCAGAGCATTCTTAGCGCTGCTGAACGCATCCTGCGCAACATTGATGGACTGCTGAAGACTGCAGCGCTTGAGGAAGGTAAAATCGAATTGCATAAGACGCGATGCGACCTGTCGCGTCTGGTTGAAGAGGTGGTCGCATGCAACCAAACCCAAGCTCAAATAAACGCCAAGTGCTCTCATTTCAAGGTGAGCAGGGCTGCGTTGTGTTTGTAGACCCAGACCGAATGAGAGAAGTGATGGATAACTTAATTTCCAACGCAATTAAATACAGTCCTGAAGGTAAAAGCATCAGCGTCAGGGTGCAGCATATCACAAACAGCAATGGCAAAAAAGATGAGCAAAGTGTGCTGATTAGTGTGCGCGATGAAGGTCAAGGGCTGACGAAAGAGGACATGCAAAAGCTTTTTGGCAAATTTCAGCGTCTCTCAGCACGACCGACAGGCGGGGAAAGTTCAACGGGATTGGGGCTGGCTATTGTCAAACAACTTGTTGAATTGCACGGCGGCACCGTGTGGGCAGAATCGGAAGGAAAAGATAAAGGCAGTATATTCCGCGTAAAACTTCCAGTGGCAGGAGAGCAGGATGAGTAAAAAGATGAATGAAGCAGATACGTTTGTTCAAAAAGCAGAAGACGGATTTGCAAAAATAGACGCACTCAATGCAGCAGTGCTGGAACTGTGGGCGCATGAGCCGCTCCGTGCACTGTCAGCAGCTGAAGAAGCGTGTAAGCAGGCTAAAGTAGAAAATTATCTCTCAGGGCAAGCCTACAGCCTTCGAAACATGGGTATTTGCCACTGGCGTTTGGCAAATTATGACAAAGCCCTCGAAGCCCTCAAAGAAGCCTTAGCGATATTCAAAGAGCTTGAAGACTATGAAGGCAGCATTACGGTGCTGCACAACTTAAGCATCGTGCATCGCCAACTGGGCGATACCCACAAGCGCTCGAGCATGCGTTCAGTAGTCTAAAGTATAGTCAAGAAATTCACAGTCTTGCAAGTGAAGCAACGGCGCTGGCGACAATCGGCGCGGTGTATTTTCTCTTGCAAGATTTCCCAAATGCCTTGCGATACTATCAAGAAAGTCTTGAACTCTACCAGCGCCTTCAGGACAGTATGAGTCAAGGACGGGTCTTTAGCAACATTGGATGTATCTATGGAAAAATAGGGGAGAACAAAAAAGCGCTCGAGTGCTTTGCAAAAAGTCTGGACATTGCTCGCCATTTGAACGACCGAATCGGTGAAGCCATTGCTTTGCAAAATACAGGTGAAGTCTATGGTCAGATGAGAGACTATAAGCGCGCTTTAGAAATGCTCTCTCAAAGTCTTCAAATCAAAGAGAGCTTGAATGATCGAGCTAGCATTGCCGAAACGCTGATTATCATTGGCAAACTTTATGCTGCGCAGCAACAGCACGAGCAAGCTACTACATCACTTTACCGCGCACTGAAACTTGCAGAGAATGCAAATTGCAGAACTCAGCTCTTTGCAGCGCATCAAGCGCTCGCTTTGGTGCATAAATACAAAGGCGATTTTAAGATTGCGCTCGAGCATTACGAAAACTTTCATGTAATTGAGCGTGCGCTGCTCAACGAAGAAAATCATCGCCGCCTAAGAAGTTTGCAAGTGCAGTATGAGTTAGAAAAAAAACAGCGTGAAGCTGAAGAATATCGACGCAAAACGCTCGAGCTGACTGAAATTAATGCCATGCTACGCAAGCAAACTGAACAACTCTTGCTGCAAGCCATCACCGATGGATTAACAGGCGTCTACAATCGCCGCTATTTTGATGAGAGTGTGCAGCGTGAATTTGAGCGTACGCGTCGCTATGGCTGCGTAATGACAGTTGCAATTGCCGACGTGGATTTCTTCAAGCAAATCAATGATGCGTATTCACATCAAGTTGGTGATGAAGTCCTGAAAATCATTGCACATATTCTTCGCCAGAACTCTCGTAGTGCAGATATGGTGGCGCGCTATGGCGGCGAAGAGTTTGCTTTAATTTTCCCTGAAACCTTGCTTCAAAAACGCTGTGATTGCCTGTGAGAAAATTCGTGCCAGCCTGGAGTCGTACTACTGGGAAGGCATTTCTGAACGGCTACATGTAACGATGAGTTTCGGGCTTGCCGAGAGCACCGCTAAAAAAACAGTGCAGCAGCTGCTAAGCACAGCCGATACAAAACTCTACGAAGCAAAAACAGCTGGACGCAACCGTATCGCCTACTAACCACATCTGCTAGTCAAAATGTCTGAGTACATTTATGCTTTAGCTTTTGGGGCACATCCTGATGATATTGAAATTGCTTGCTCGGCAACGATGCTTAAACTTCGCCAAGAAGGTAAGCCAGTCGTGGCGTGCGATTTGACAGAAGGTGAAATGGGGTCGCGTGGTACACGCACACTTCGGCGAAAAGAAGCTGCAGAGGCTGCACAGCATCTGGGCTACACGGAACGCATCAATCTGAATTTAGGCGACACTCGTTTCGAAAACTCGCACGAAAACCTGCTCAAAGTCATTCGTATCCTTCGCCGCTATCGACCAACGGTGGTCTTTGCACCCCAGCCTATCGAGCGCCATCCTGATCATGAACGCGCCGCTAAACTCATCACCGATGCCTGCTTCTACTCGGGTCTCATCAAAATCAAAACTAAGGACAACGGCAAAATCCAAGAGCGGCATCGACCGAAATACCTGCTGTACTATCTGCAAGATCGATTTATGTTGCCGAGTTTTATCGTGGATGTCTCCGATACATTTGAAGCCTCGCGCAAAGCCGTGATGGCATTTAAGTCGCAGTTTTATGATCCGAACTCCAAAGAGCCCGAGACACATATTTCACGCAAAGAATTTTTAGAAGCGCTGGACGCTCGCGCCAAGTACTTTGGTGAACTTATCGGTGCACGCTATGGCGAAGGATTTGTGTATGCCAGCATTCTGCCCGTAAAGCATTTCTCGAGCGTTTTTTGCTAAGTTAAGCGCAGTCCCTCAGCAATTCGTATCTTTGCGTTTCACACATAAAAATACCATCTATGAAAACGCTCATTTTAGACAACATTGAAAAAAAATGTGGGGAAATTTTGCGTCAAGAAGGCTTTGAGGTCATAGAAAAGCAAAAGCTCTCCAAAGATGAACTTAAATCAGAAATTAGAGACTATGAGGTCGTGCTGGTCAGAAGTGCAACTAAACTGACAGGCGATATTTTAGAGTGCGCAAATAAACTCAAACTCATTGGCAGAGCTGGCGCGGGCGTCGATAATATCGACCTTGATGCTGCGACACGCAAAGGGATTATCGTGATGAATACGCCCGGCGGTAACACGATTTCAGCGGCGGAGCACACCTGCGCGATGATTTTAGCCGTAGCTCGCTTGCTGCCACAAGCACATGCCGAACTCAAGCAAGGCATTTGGGATAAAAAGAAGTGGCTCGGGCGCGAACTGGAAGGCAAGACACTGGCTGTAGTTGGGCTAGGCAAAATCGGACGTGAAGTCGCCTTGCGCATGCAAGCCTTCGGTATGCACATCATCGCATTTGACCCGATGGTCTCGCAGGAAATGGCAAGCAAGCTCGATATTCAACTCCTCCCGCTCGAAGAACTCTGGCGCAAAGCAGATTTTATCACAATCCACACCCCGTATAGTGAAGCCACACGTAACCTAATTTGCGCAGAGACCTTGGCACTGATGAAGCCAGGTGTGCGCATTATCAATTGTGCGCGCGGTGGTATTATCAATGAGCAAGATTTGGCAGAGGCTGTGGCATCAGGCAAAGTCGCTGCCGCAGCACTTGATGTGTTTGAAGTAGAGCCGCTCTTGCCTGATAACCCCTTGCTCAAACTTGAAAACGTGATTGTAACACCGCACATTGCTGCCTCAACCGTTGAAGCACAGGAAAAAGTGGCTATTCAGATTGCCCAGCAAATTGTAGAGTGGAAAAAGACAGGCGCACTGGTTGGCGCAGTAAATGCCACAACGGTTGAACTGGCACAAAAGACCGAAGTAAAAGTGCATCTGGCACTTGCAGAAAAACTGGGGGCAATGTGTGCACAACTCTTAGATGGCACGCCGAAATCCATAACGATTACAAGCTATGGCGACTTCCTGCGCAAGTTCTCTGAAGCCATTTCAGCAGCAGCTCTCAAAGGCTTACTCGATGAAATTCAACACCGAGAAATCAACTACATCAATGTCTTTGCAATGGCAAGCGACTTAGGGCTTGCTGTGCACCATCAACATGAAAAAGAGCATCCCGATTATCAAAACTTGATTGTGGTAGAGTATGAAACCAGTGAAGCTAAAAAGCGGCTTGGTGGTGTCGTGTTAGGTGCAAAGGATATGCGCGTGGTGATCTATGACCATTTTATCTGTGAATTCAAACCCGAGGGATACATTTTGATTTACACCAACGACGACAAGCCCGGCGTGATGGCGCGTGTTGGGGCACGGTTGCTGCGCGCAAGCATTAACATTGCGAATATCTCGCTCTCGCGTAACGAAGAAAAGACTAAAGCACTGACCGCAATCTGCCTCGATGAAGCCATCTCACCTGTAACCCTCAAACGCATCAGCGAAGTCGAAGGCGTCTATTCACCACGGCTAATTAAGGTGTGAAACATTGAGGCACTTTTGAGAGCAAAGTCAGTCATGTTATTTTCAAGGTCCAAAATCTTGTATTAACTAAAACGGGCAAATCAGGGCTGAGCTATGGCATGGTATAAACGAGCAAAACCAGCGATTCTCACTAACCAAAAGCGCGATACACCTGAAGGCTTATGGACAAAGTGTGACAACTGTGGTGCAATGATTCATCGTAAGCAGCTTGAAGATAACATCTACACTTGCCCCGAATGTGGTTATCATTTCCGAATTTCGCCGCAAAAGTATTTTGAAATTCTCTTCGATAGAGAAAAGTTCGAGGAACTTGATGCAAATCTCAAATCTGCGGATCCACTCAACTTCGTCGACACCAAGCGCTACATTGACCGTATTGAAACCACCATCAAAAAGACCAAGATGATGGATGCGTGCCGTACAGCAATTGGCACAATTGGCAGTCGCGAATGCATTGTCTCGGCAATGGACTTCGGCTTTATTGGTGGCTCAATGGGCTCTGTTGTAGGAGAAAAAATTTCGCGCGCAATTGACAGAAGCTATGAGCGTCATGCGCCGCTGATTATCATTTCGCAGTCAGGCGGTGCACGAATGATGGAAGCTGCTCTTTCACTGATGCAGATGGCAAAAACAGCCGCCAAACTCACGCGCTTGCACGAAAAAGGCATTCCTTACATCTCCTTAATGACCGATCCAACCACGGGCGGTGTGACCGCCTCATTTGCAATGCTAGGTGATTTCAACCTTGCTGAACCAGGTGCACTTATCGGCTTTGCCGGTCCCAGAGTGATTAAAGAAACTATCAAGCGCGACTTGCCCGAAGGCTTCCAAACCGCAGAGTTTATTCAAGAACACGGCTTTATTGATTTTATTGTGCCGCGCAAAGAATTGAAACACAAAATTGAGCAGCTGCTGAGCCTTATTTGCGATTAACACAAAGAAAAACTAAGAAAAAAAGACAGTCGCTCGAAGTTTCAAAACTACATTTTTACGCGTAAATTCTCGCTGTAGAAGGAAAATCTTACCCTGCCTGTTTTACAACTCAACTAAGGAGTATCCTTATGGCCTTCGATATCGACATCATCCGCGAAAGATACCGCGAAATTCCAGAGCGCATTGCGGCGGCGCGCAGCGTACTGAGACGACCCATGACGCTGATTGAAAAAATCCTTTACAGCCACCTTGCACAAGGTAATGCTACTGTAGAATATGAGCGAGGAAAATCATATGTCGAGTTTATGCCTGATCGAGTCGCAATGCAAGATGCTACTGCACAAATGGCACTCTTGCAATTTGCTCAAGCAGGTATTCCAAAAGTGGCAGTACCAACAACTGTGCACTGCGACCATCTAATTGTGGCACAGTCTGGTTCAGAGCCCGATTTGCAAGCGGCGTTGCAAACCAACAAAGAAGTCTATGACTTTTTAGCCTCCGCTTCGAGCAAGTACGGTATTGGGTTTTGGAAACCGGGCGCAGGTATCATCCACCAAGTCATTTTGGAGAACTATGCCTTCCCGGGCGGCATGATGATTGGGGCAGATTCACATACGGTGAATGCTGGCGGCTTAGGAATGATTGCCATTGGCGTGGGCGGCGCCGATTGCGTCGACGTGATGGCAGGCATGCCATGGGAATTGCGCTTCCCGAAATTTATTGGTGTGAAACTCACAGGCAAATTAAGCGGCTGGGCGTCAGCTAAAGATGTGATTTTGAAAGTCGCCGGTATCTTGACCGTCAAAGGCGGAACAGGATACATTCTCGAGTATTTCGGCGAGGGCGCCACATCAATCTCCTGCACTGGCAAAGGAACCATTGCTAATATGGGCGCAGAAATTGGGGCAACTACATCGGTCTTCGGCTATGATGAAGCTATGCGGCGCTACCTTGTGGCGACAGGACGCGCCGATGTTGCTGAAGCCGCTGATAAAATTGCCGAACATCTCACAGGTGATGCCGAAGTGTATGCTCAGCCTGAAAAGTTCTTTGACCAAGTCATTGAAATCAATCTCTCCGAATTAGAGCCGCACATCAATGGTCCTTTTACGCCCGATCGAGCTACGCCGCTGTCAAAATTCGCAGAAGAAGTCCGAAAAATGGCTGGCCCGAAAAGTTGGAGGTGGGATTGATTGGCTCTTGCACAAACTCTTCTTACGAAGATATCACGCGAGCAGCCTCACTGGCGCGTCAAGCCGTCGAAAAAAAACTCAAAGTAAAATCGGAATTTACCATCACGCCTGGCTCGGAGCAAATTCGTTACACCATCGAGCGCGATGGCTTGTTAGGTGATTTTGAGAAAATTGGTGGCGTCGTGCTCGCTAACGCGTGTGGACCCTGCATTGGGCAGTGGGCACGTCATGGCTCTGAAAAGCAAGAGAAAAACTCTATCATCACTTCGTTTAACCGTAACTTCTCCGCACGCAACGATGGCAATCCGAATACACATGCCTTTGTCGCCTCACCTGAAATCGTAACGGCACTGGCGATTGCAGGACGATTAACTTTCAATCCTCTCACAGATACGCTGACTAATGAAGAAGGCAAAGAAGTCAAACTCGATGAGCCAAAAGGATTAGAACTGCCGCCACAAGGCTTTGCTGTCAAAGAGTCAGGCTATGTGCCGCCCGCAGCAGATGGCACAGACATCAAGGTGGTGGTCGATCCAAAATCAGAGCGGTTACAACTCTTGGAGCCATTTCCCGCATGGGAAGGCACAGACCTCAAAGGTCTGAAACTGCTCATCAAAGTCAAAGGCAAGTGCACTACCGACCACATCTCTATGGCAGGACCATGGCTCAAATATCGTGGGCATCTCGATAACATTTCCAACAACTTGCTCATTGGTGCCACGAACTTCTTTAACAACAAAACAGACTGCGTGAAAAATCAATTGACAGGGCAGTACGAGTCCGTGCCGAAAGTGCAGCGTCAATACAAAGCCAAGGGTATTGGCTCAATTGTTGTCGGCGATGAAAATTACGGCGAAGGCTCTTCGCGAGAACATGCCGCAATGGAGCCGCGATACTTAGGCGTACGTGCTGTGCTAGTAAAATCCTTCGCACGTATTCACGAAACAAATCTCAAAAAGCAAGGTATGCTGGCGCTGACCTTTGCAAACAAAGACGACTACAACAAAATCCAAGAAGACGATACGATTGACATTCTGGGACTGACAAGTTTTGCGCCAAACAAACCCCTCACAATTGTGCTACACCACAAAGACGGCACAAGCGAGGAAATCCTTGCAAATCACAGTTACAACGAGATACAAATCGAGTGGTTTAAGGCAGGCTCCGCACTGAACTTGATGAAACAGCGGTTGCAACAGCAGCAAGAAGCCTAAAGCATGATGAGAGAGCAAAGAGAGTCGCAGCGATGCGGCTCTCAAACTCTAAAGCCGCATGCTTCCCCTCAATTCGAAGTTTAGCCCTCTCTGCTATCTGCTTTCCCTATCCTGAACCGCAGGTATTTGGCACATTTTTTTAGAGCGTGTGAAACTTTTGGGCAGACTTCACCGTTTTTGCTGACCGCAAGTCAGTTTATAACTCAAAGTCATTTGCAGTTATTAAGGATGATGATAAGTTGCAGCGCATTGCCAGATGCGGCGTGCGCGTGTGGCTGAGTCTCAATAACCACTACTCAATAACCACTATAAAAACGCTCAAAAAAATAATGTTTGGCATACGCATTCATCAGGTATCAATCAGGTTATTTCTAACCGTCTGCACGCTGTTACTTGCATTTATCAGTGCTGCAGAAGCTCAAACGCGCCGTCTTTCTTTGAACGATGCGCTCTCACTTGCCTTGGAATTTAACCGTGAGTTAAAGGTGGCAAAATTGGAGCGTGAAAAGTCAGAGCAATCGGTACGCGAAGCATGGGGCAATGTCTATCCTGCACTTAATCTTACTGGACAATTTGCACACAGTTTTCGCAACACCAACTTCTTTATCTTTCCAGCAGGATTTGGCGGACTGCCGGGCGCAGGGGGCGGTGGCTCAACTGTACCAACGCAAATTGTCGCGACAGGTATCAACAGCATCAATGCGACACTACAATTCACGCAGCCGATTTATCGTGGTGCTATCTGGGCAGGCATTCGTGCTTCATCAGTCGTGAATGAAATCAGCGAAGAAGCCTATATCAATGAACGAGCAAAAACAATCACAGACGTCAAAAAAGCCTATTACGACGTGCTTATTGCCCAAGAATCGGCAAAGCTGATTGAGCAGAGTATCGCACGAAATGAACTTGCCCTGCAAGATGTACGCCAACTCTACAGACAAGGACTAGCAGCAGACATTGACACGCTGCGTGCCTTTGTTGCGCTTGAAAACTTGCGCCCGCAACTTATCAAAGCCCTCAATGGCGTAGAGACAGCAAAAATTGCACTGAAAGTCAAAATAGGGTTGCCTGCAAATGAAACGCTGGAACTGACTGACGCACTCAAATTCGATGATGCCGCGCCTGATATAGATTTTTCAACCGCCTACCAAGAAGCCTTGGCAAAGCGTCCAGAAGTGAGACAGTTGCAATTGCGCGTGCGTGCCAGTGAAGAGCAAGTCGCAGCAGAGTTCTCGAATTTTTTACCCACGCTTGATGCCTTCGTTCAAGCCCAAGTGCTGACACTGCAAACAAACTTCAACATTGGCTCATATCAATGGGGAACAAACCTTGCTGCAGGCTTGCAGCTTTCTGTGCCAATTTTTCCGGATTTCGCAATGATGCACGACTTGCACGCGCAGAATTAGAACGGCAACAAAACCAAACAAGTCTTGAAAACTTGCAAGAAATCATTCGGTCTGAAATTTCAATCTCTCTGGCTAAATGTGTCAGAGGCAAAAAAGAGAATTGCTGTGCAAGCAACAACTGTACAGTCTGCAGAGCGCAGTTATGCCATTACGCGCAGTCGCAGGCAACAAGGCATCGGCTCGCAGTTGGAACTTACTGATGCGGAACTCTCACTCAATCAAGCAAAGGTCAACTACTTGCAAGCCGTCTATGACTACTTAGTTGCAACAGCGAATTTGGAAAAGCATTGGGCAGAGCCGGGCGCATGGCAGAAGAACGCTAAATGCGCCCTTTGCCATCCAAAATTGCAAATGAGCTTATCGTATGCAATAATGCAAGGGTCTTAACTCAAGGCTTCGCGCACCAAGGTGGCTTGTTCTTGCTCATGCTTTTTGATGTAGCCTGTGGCAGGGCTTGCTGAAGCAGGGCGACCGACATAGCGTAGGGTTTGTCCAGGCAAAAGTTGTTCAGAAAGCAACGGCATAATGAAAGACCAAGCACCCATGTTCTTAGGTTCTTCTTGTGCCCAGACGATATCTTTGGCAGAGCGGTATTTCTCAAGTAAGTGCGAAATGCGTTTTTCCGGGTAAGGGTAAAGTTGCTCTATGCGCAGAATCGCAATATCGTTGCGTCCCATTTTTCGGCGCTCTTGCAAAAGATCGTAATAGACTTTACCTGAGCAGAAAATCACACGGTTTGGCGAGACGATCTCATCAGTTTCATCGAGCACATTTCTAAATTTTCCTTCGAGCAACTCCCTGACTTTCGACATTGCAAGTGGGTGGCGCAAAAGACTTTTCGGTGTCAGCACCACAAGCGGCTTGATGTTGCCTGCAAAAACTTGGCGGCGTAGCAAATGAAAATACTGTGCGGGTGTCGTGCAGTTGACCACTTGCATATTAACTTCTGCGCATAGCTGCAAGAATCGCTCCGGGCGTGCTGAGGAATGCTCCGGACCCTGACCTTCGTAGCCATGAGGCAAAAGTAACACCAATCCTGAGGGCTGTCCCCACTTTGATTCGGTGCTAGAAATAAATTGGTCAATGATGATTTGAGCCCCATTTGCAAAATCACCGAACTGTGCCTCCCAAATGGTAAGGGTCAGCGGATCGGCAACACTGTAGCCAAACTCAAAGCCCATTGCCGCAAATTCGGAGAGCAGACTGTCATTGACATAAAATGGAGCTTGATGCGGCGAAATGTGTTTGAGCGGCGTATATTCTTGACCCGTCTCCGTGTCAAAGAACGAAAGATGGCGCTGGCTAAAGGTGCCGCGTGTGCTATCCTGTCCGCTAAGGCGTACAGGATAGCCTTCGAGCAAGAGCGTGCCAAAAGCGAGCGATTCAGCAAATGCCCAATCAATGAGCATCTCATGTGCACCCTCACCTAAGAGTTGACCACGTTTAAAGAACTGCTGCTCTAGCTTTTTATTTAAGTGAAACCCAGCTGGCAAATTCAGCATAGCACGCACAACCGTTTGCAGTTGTGCAAGTGTCGAATGCGTTGATGGAGATTTGCCACGATAGCGTGCTACAATTTCTCTTGGGTCGACAGCAAGCGGTAAATCGGCTTTCGCTTCAAGGGTTTTCTCGCCTTCTTGTGCAAGGGCTTTCGCTTTTTCTGAAGCAGCATCAAGCTCACGGCGAAACTCTTCCATCATAGCTTTCGCTTCTGCGGCGCTGAGCACACCCTCACGAATAAGTTGTGCTTCATAAAGTTCTCGCACAGATTTATGCTCACGAATACGCCGATACATCACAGGCTGAGTATAGCCCGGGTCATCGCCTTCATTATGTCCGTGCCGACGGTAGCAAAGCATATCAATCACCACATCACTGTTGAACGTCATGCGGTAGTCAAGAGCAAGTTTAGCGACAATGAGGCAAGCTTCAGGGTCATCGCCATTGACGTGGAAAATCGGTGCTTGAACCATCTTAGCAACGTCGGTTGCATATAGCGTGGAGCGTGCATCATTTGGTGTTGTCGTAAAGCCAATTTGATTGTTAATAATCAGATGAATGGTGCCGCCAGTGGTGTAGCCTTCAAGTTGCGAGAGATTAAGCGTTTCTGTAACGACGCCTTGTCCAGCAAAGGCCGCATCGCCGTGGATGAGAAAGGCAATAACAGCGTTGCGCTTCTCATCCTTCATGCGATCTTGCTTAGCGCGCACAATGCCTTGCACGACAGGATTGACAGCTTCAAGATGACTTGGGTTGGAGGCCACAGACACTCTGATTTGTTTTCCATCTTTGCAGATGCGATCGCCTGTTGCACCTAAGTGATACTTTACATCGCCTGACCCTTGCGTCAGATAATCAGCTGTCATAGGTAAGGGCTTGCCTTCAAATTCTGCAAAAAGTGTCTCATAAGGCTTGCCGACAACATTGGTGAGAACATTCAGTCGACCACGATGTGCCATACCAATCACAATTTCCTTGACATGATTGCGTGCGGCTTCCTCAATGATAAAGTCCGTAATTGCAATGGCAGATTCACCTCCCTCAATTGAGAAACGCTTGTGTCCGAGATACTTGGTATGCAAATATCGCTCAAAGCCTTCAGCGCGAATCAAGTTCTTGTATATGGCAATTTTATCTTCCTTTGAAAATTGCAGTTGTTCAGAGCGGTTCTCAATATGGCGTTGAATCCATCGCTTCTGATCGAGCGACTGAATGTTCATATACTCCACGCCAATCTTTTCGCAGTACGCTTTGCGGACCTTTTCCAAAATCTCGCGTAGCGTCATGGAGGCTTATCGCCAAAGTTGGTCGTGATAAAGATGCGGTCTAAATCCCAAATCGAGAGATCATAGAAGTCTGGTTCAAGTTCAGGGTGATAGTGCGGCTTATATTCGAGTGGGTTGATGTTTGCAATAAGATGACCACGCACTCGGTAAGAATTGATCAGCTGCATCACACGTGCTTGCTTGCGTATAGCATCTTCTGTGCTAAGGCCGCCCATCAAGCCCAAGTGTGATTTATCAACCGTATGCCGAAATGGACGATGCGGAACAGTCATTGCCGCAAAAATCTCATCATAAAAATTCTCTTCGCCTAAGAGCAAGCGGTGAATGTAAGCCAGAAATTCACCTGACTCCGCACCTTGAATAATGCGGTGATCGTACGTGCTGCTGAGCGTCATTACTTTACTAATGCCCAGTTGCGAGAGTGTTTGTGGAGACATGCCTTGATATTCAGCAGCATAGTCAATGGCACCAGAAGCGATAATCAAACTCTGACCTTGCATCAAACGCGGCACACTCATTGCCGTGCCAATCGTACCCGGATTCGTCAGTGAGACAGTCGTGCCTTGAAAATCGGCAGGCTCGAGTTGGTTTTTACGTGCCTTCTCAATGAGCCGATTGTAAGCTTCGAAGAATTGCGCAAAGTCCATTGACTCTGCACGCTTAATGTTAGGCACCACGAGCAAGCGCGACCCATCTTTTTTGACAAGGTCGACAGCTAAGCCAAAGTTGATATGTGCACGCTCAATGCGCTGCGGTTTGCCTGCGACAAGCGCATAGGTCGCATTCAGCGAGGGATACTTTTTTAAGGCTTTGATAATTGCCCATGCAATCAGATGTGTGAAAGCGGCTTTACCTTGACCAATCAGTTGCAGATGTTGATTCAAAATCAAGCGATTTTCTTCGAGTGCCTTGACGGGCACCGTGCGAAACGATGTAGCCGTCGGTACACTAAGCGAAAGCTCCATATTGTGCGCAATCAGTGCCGACGCACCTGAAAGCGGTTTAGCACGATCGTCAAGATCTAAGTTCAATTCATCAATCGACGCATAGCTAGGTGAAATAGGTGTGTAGGACGTTGGAGAGCTCAATGAACGATGCGGCGCACTCGGTGTGGTCTCGTGGTGGGTCCCATTTGCCTCAGAGCGAGAACCATTGGTCAGGAGGTGAGTTTCTAAGGAACTCAGGTCGAGCGTGCCCGATTCAAAAGCCTGAAAGAACGCTCGCCAATCTTCACGAACAAGGGAAGAATTTTCAAGGTATTGAGCGTAAAGTTCTTGCACAAACGTAGTGTTTGCCCCAAAAATCTCAACGAGTTTTTCTTTCAGTGAGTCCGATAAGTCAGCGACTGCCATAGTTAAAGTTATAGGTTTTGGTAAAGTGCAAATGCACAAAATCTACATAAATTGCAGTTTATTTCAACGGCTTTAAGGGATGAGAAGTTCTTTGACGCAGATACTGGAAGCAAGCAGAAAAGCAAAGGTACGGGGAGAGAGTGCAAAGAAAGCAGAAAAAAGATGTATGTGCCGAAGGCGAGAGTCGAACTCGCACGAAGTTTGAAGCTTCGCCAGATTTTGAGTCTGGTGCGTCTGCCAATTCCGCCACTTCGGCAAGGCTACAGCGCAGTGCGAGAGGAGGGACTTGAACCCACACGCCTTATGGGCACTGGCTTCTAAGACCAGCGCGTCTGCCAGTTCCGCCACTCTCGCTTGCAGCGATGCTGTCATAGAACAGAGGGCTATAAAAATACGCGAATCTGCGTTATTTTGCAAGTCATGTTTTCTGAAGTAACGAATAATGCAAAACGGAAGATGAACTTTGCGATTAACGCACGACTGCAAGATATTGGCTTGCATCAAAAAACTCGATCATGAAAATCATGCTAATGAAGTATATTAAGCAGCGTAACAGAAAAACAGTAAGAAGACAATAAACAGTATCATGATACAGGTTGAAAATTTGACTAAGGTATTTGGAAAGGGCACACTCAACGAAGTCTACGCGCTCGATAGAGTAAATCTGACTATCAATGAAGGTGATTTTGCGGTTGTCATCGGCGTAAATGGCAGCGGAAAATCCACTTTGCTCAACGCTATTGCCGGCAGTTTTATATGCGATTCGGGTCGAATTATGATTGACAACACTGATGTAACCAAAGATCCAGACTACAAGCGTGCAAAATACATTGGCAGAGTATTTCAAAATCCTTACATGGGGACAGCACCAAACATGACGATTGCTGAAAATATGCAAATGGCGTCACTGCGTGGCGAGCGTAAGGGGCTAAACATCGGGCTTTCAAAACAGAGGCGAGAATTTCTGCGCGAGAAATTGGCGGAGCTGCAAATGGGACTGGAAAATCGCATGGATACGCCTATTGGACTCTTGTCAGGTGGACAACGTCAAGCGGTTACGCTCTTGATGGCTGCAATGCGCCGACCAAAAATTTTACTACTCGATGAACATACTGCAGCACTCGATCCAATTTCTGGCGAACAAGTGCTATTTATTACCCAGCAACTTATCGAGCGCTACAATCTTACAGCGTTAATGGTAACACACTCCATGAACCATGCGGTACGCTTTGGCAACCGTGTGATTATGATGAACCTTGGTGATGTAGCTTACGACATTCGTGGAGAAGAAAAAGCCTCGCTCACAGAAGAGACATTACTCAAACGCTTTAATGAACGCCATATTCACTATATTTACTAAAAAACTTATAGAGGATTCAAAATAAGAATTTAGCCCTGTGAAGCGAGTTATTGTATGGCATCGGCGCGATTTAAGAATTTTTGATAATACCGCGCTGAATGCTGCACTCAAATCTACCCAAGAAATTCTTCCCCTATTTATTCTTGCTGACGATATTCTTAAAGAGCGAGATGATTTCTCGCCTGCCTGTGTAAAATTTATGCTCGAATCACTTGCTGAGCTTGACGATTCATATCAAAAAATTGGTGGAAAACTCATTTTAAGAAAAGGTAAATTTATTGAAACATTGCACCAAGTTGTAAAGGAATCAGAAGCACGTGCAATTTATTTTAATGAAGACTATGAACCTGCAGCAAAAGAACGCGATAGAAAAGTCGTTGAAGAATTTTCAAGAATGGGTTTGGAAGTCAAAGCCTTTAAGGATCAAGTGTGTTTTTCATCAAAAGAAATTCTAACGCAGCAAGGTAAGCCATACACGGTTTTTACACCCTACAAGAAAACTTGGCTGTCACAAATAGAAAAGATAGCAAGACCAGAAAGTATCAGCAAGAAAGTGATAACACCAGATATTGAGACAATTACGGTGCCAAAATTATCCGAGCTTGGTTTTTCATTTGAAGGAAATTTGCTCGTCAGCGCAGGAGAAAAAAGTGGGCGAACACAATTAAAACATTTTATTGAGAAGAAAATAAAATGCTATAAAGAAAAAACGTGATTATCCGAGTGAAGATGGTACAAGTTTGCTTTCGGCACATTTGCGTTTTGGCACAGTATCAGTAAGAGAAATTCTCGATCAGGCAAAGATAGTACTTGAAGATGCGAAAAGCGAAGAAAAACTTAGCATTGAGACCTTTATTTCCGAAATTATTTGGCGAGATTTTTATTTTCAGATTCTCGATCATTTCCCCTTTGTTGAAAAAGAAAGTTTTAAGACCGAGATGCGGAATATAAAGTGGGAAAATAGAGAAGATTACTTTGAGGCATGGAAAAATGGTAGAACTGGTTTTCCTATCGTGGACGCAGCGATGCGGCAACTTAATCAAACGGGCTGGATGCATAATCGCCTAAGAATGATTGTTGCGAGCTTCTTAGTAAAAGATTTGCTGATTGATTGGCGCTGGGGAGAGAAGTATTTTATGCAAAAACTGGTCGATGGCGATATGGCGGCAAACAACGGCGGCTGGCAATGGTCTGCCTCAACAGGAACAGACTCACAACCATATTTCCGAATTTTTAACCCAATTTCTCAAGCTCAAAAATTCGACCCAAAAGGTAGCTTTATTAAAAAATTTTTACCAGAACTTTCAAAAGTTCCTGAAAAATATATTCATAATCCTGCTGAACTCTTGCAATCATCACCGCTACTGCAATCTGAATTAGGTATTAGGCTTGGCGTAGATTATCCACTCCCAATTGTGGATCATGCAAAGCAGCGTGAAAAAGCATTAAAATTGTTTAAGCCTGAAAAAGCGTCATTTGCTGAGTGAGTCAGATATTTTTCTTAAAACTATACCAGAGTAAGCCCGAAGTGAAATCTGCAATTTGGGAGTAGAAGCAGGATTAGAATATAGTATTTCCCCTGAAAGCTCATCTCGCCATGTCCCCGACAGTCCTTCAAGGGCGAGACTAATTTTACTATCTGAAGGATTGAGAACCACAACAACTGTGTCATCTTCAAATTTGCGTTCATAGCAAACTGCGTTGTTGGGCAGATAAATCGGCTTAAATGAGCCAAATTTTATGGCTTTACTCTGCTTGCGAATAGAAATAAGCGTTTTATGATAATTGAAAAGTGAGCTATCAAACTCGACTTTATATGAAATTCCTTTGCGACTCAGAGGTGTTTCATTGTCATATTTGAGGTCCGCCCAGAGCATAGGTTTACGGTTGTCAGGGTCATCAGCGCCCCACATGCCTGCTTCTGCACCATAATAAATCATAGGCGAGCCGATATAAGTCATCTGAAAAAGCGTAATAAGCTTTTGTAAGTTGCGCTCTTTTGCATTAGGCTTTCGTGTATCGTACTGAGGATTATAGCGAAAAGAAGACTGTCGATCATAGTCGCGATTAGGATTAATAATCATTGATGGAAGTCGATCAGTATCGTGGCTCTCGAGCAAGTTTAATAAGCCATAGTTTGCATCTTGTGGATAAGCATGCAGAAGCGCATCAAGTTTAGCGAGGAATTCCTTGCTACTACGAATGCTTTTTTGATAAAAAATTGAAATGTCAAAATAGCGAACTGGTAGTTCGTAACTGCATCAAACTCATCACCATGTAGCCAGTCTGCAGCATTTTTCCAAATTTCACCAACAATATAAGCATCTGGATTAAGGGATTTTACATATTGACGCCAGCGTTTCCAAAAGAGGTGTGGCACTTCATCAGCGGCATCAAGGCGCCAGCCATCGACCCCATCTTGTGTGTGACCGTTGGGCTGCATCCAGCGTTTGGCAATTGCAAAAATATGCTCACTGACTTTCGGATGTAAGCCGAAAAGAGAATCGTGTGCAAAAGCAGGAAGCGATTTGGAACCAAACCACCCACGATAGTCAAACTTTGTACCACGTGCAGAGTCATCCCAACTTACAATTTGATACCAATCCTTATAGCGTGATTTTTCTTGATTCTTCAAAATATCGCGAAATGCCCAAAAGTTTCGTCCCGTATGATTAAATACACCATCAATAATAACACGGATATTTCGGCGGTGCGCCTCTGAAATAAGTTTTAAGAAAAGTTTGTCTGCGCTAGTCCATTGCCACGTATCAGGATCTTCTGGATTTTCTTTAGCAATAATTTCAAGATCGCCAGCAGGATCAGGTCCAAAATTCACATCAATATGGTGAAGAAGAGAAGCATCGTATTTGTGAAGTGATGGCGCCTCGAAGAGAGGATTGAAGTAAATTGCCTCAATACCTAAATCTTGCAAATAATCTAGCTTATCTATCACACCTTGAAGATCGCCACCGTAACGACGCCGAAAAATATTGTCATAAAAATTTGGAGAATGCGTTTTTTCTTCAGCAGAAAGTTCATACCAGTTGCTCGTCCAAGAGTGCGCTTTGGCAGTTGGAGAAGATTTGTCGTGTGCAGGATCATTGTTTAGATCACCATTGCGAAATCGCTCAGGAAAAATTTGATAGAACACAGCACCACGTGCCCACTGCGGAGAAAATAGAATGGAATTATGCTTATGCATCTGGCTAAATAAATTCTGGGTTAGAAAAGGCACTTGGAGGAGAACAAGTGAAAGAAAAGTGAATCTCATTTTAAGAAAAGATAAAGAAGTAGCAAAGAGTAAATAAAAAGGAATATCTAAAAGCAAAATTAGCTTGATGCACTTTCATAGCGACTTAAAGCAAAATAAAAAAACTGTCTGGTTGCAAAAAGTGCGATTACACTAATTGCAACACAAGTAAAGAAAGTTTGTGCATCAAATCCACGAAGAATCATTGTAGCTGGCACGGAGGAAATGACAATCATTGGCAAGAGATAGAGCAAAAAAATCGCATGATGCCTTTGTAAATCGCTTCAGGACGCATAGCAAGTTGATATAGATGATGAAATCCCCACTGTAAGCCTGTCGAAGCATTGACGAAAATAAATCCTAACGCAGCAAAAAAAGACTTGAATAGAATACATCACAATTAAGCCTGAAAGAGCTAAAACAATGTATGCTAAAACATCGAGCGCAGTAGGGGATACCTCGAGATTGAAAAAGGCAATAGTAAGCAAGCCAAGTGCAAAAATAAGGTCTAATAACGACCCAAACGACACATAACGCATTGTGGAATAAACCAGCGGCGAAACCGGCTTAGAAAGGATTAAATCAAACTCACCTTTACGAATAAAATCGCTGATTTGCCAGATTCCAGAGGCAAAAAAAGTCATATCAATTGCATCAATCACAAAAGTAGTAGCCATAAAGAAAAATACATCGTTTCGAGTGTATCCAGCAATCGTAGCAGTATTGAGATAAATCACTTCAAAAAAGCCTAAATTCACAGCATACCAAATAATATCCATGAGAAACACCAAAAAGAAATTTCCACGATATTGAATATCACGAGTTAGGCAATTTTTGAAAAATGCCCACTCGAGACGCAAAAATCGACTTGTAGCACGAAATCCCTTAGAAATGAAGTTTGACATCGGTAAAGAGAACCTTTTTGAAAGATGATGCTACAAATTTTGGGTTGATGTTGCTATCAAGCAAAGCAAAAATATCATGAGATAGTGTAGATTACAAAATACTAACTGTAATTTGAACTAAGCGCTCTCACTGTGCTTTACTGCATTGTTTTTGACTTGGGATCAAGACCGAAAGAAGTATTGCTAAAATGGCGAAAGGATTTTTATATTAGCAAGTCTTAGATAAATCCCAATCAAAAAATGAAAAGGCTGAAAATGCGCATAATCCCTTACATGCAGGTAAAGTGTCCATTGGTTCTTAGCCTATGCTTAGCAATTCTACTCTTTGGTTGCTCCAACAAAGAAATGGAAGAGAAAATCCAACAGCTTGAAAAGGAGAAAGTACAGGTACAGGCTGAAAGCGAAGAAAAACAGCGTCAAATTGACGAAATTTTGGCAGCGATGAGCGAAATACAAGAAAGCCTAAACAGCGTGCGAGAAAAACAGGCTGTGGTAACCAAGACTGCAAGCGATGTAGAGACAAGGCAGAGAGAGAATAGCCAAGCCATCAAGGCTCAAATCATAAGCGGGATTCAGGACCTGGAAGTAGCAATGGTGGAGAACCGCAAGAGACTGCAAGAACTCCAAGCGAAGGTAAAAGGATACCAAGGCAAGATAAAGAATTTGGAGCGAATGGTGCAGACACTCCAAGAAACGGTGATGCAGAAAGACAAGGAAATTTCAATGCTGAAAGAAGAAGTGGCACGGCTGAATATTCAAGTCGCAACGCTCACAAGCTCCATGCAAGAGAAAGAAGGTATCATCCAAGAACAAGAAAAAAGCTTGCGCTCAGCTTACTATATCGTAGATACGGAAAATAATCTCAGAGAAAAGGGTATTCTGGAATACAAAGGGGGTATCATCGGCATTGGAAGTACAATCACAACTACGCAGGATTTTGATGTTTCAAAGTTCAAGAAAATTGATATCAACGAGGCAAAAGAAATCTCAATTCCGCGAAATGTCTATCAAATCAAGATTTTGACCACACACAGCTCCAACTCATACGAACTTGCGTCCGTTACCGAAAAGGAAAGTGTGCTAAAAATCAAAGACCCGCAGACCTTCTGGCAAAAGTCAAAGTTCCTTGTCGTGATGATGTGGAATTGAGCGCCCAAACATGGGTAAGTGTAGAGCAGTGGCAGTGAGAGCAACACCGCTGTCCAAACTCGATGCCGAGAAACCCAAAGCGCAAAGTCAAGAAGGCAAAATTAAAAAACACTTACTCATGAAAAACAGGCATACGTTCAATGGCTTCTTCAGTGAAGCGGTCACGTGCTTCGGAGAGTTTCCAGCAGCGTACATGCACATTGCCTAAACCTTTGACACTCACAATCGGATACCACCAGTTTGTGAAAGGAAAGTGCTGACGATCGAATTCAGAAGGAATGGCGTCAGCATTAGGATGAGAGTGATAAAAGCCCCATACCCCAAGATGTTTTTTCATCGCGTAGCGCTCTGCTTTAGCATAATCAAGAGGGTTGATTTCAATGCGATTGTGTCGTGACTCTAAACGCACATTCTCAAGCCGAAGGGCTTCAACAACACTCAGAACCAGCTTGCCAGAGTGCTCTGACAGCGTGCCAAGCAAAAGCCCGCCGCACTCTTCAGGAAAAGTGCTTTGAGCATGAGCGACCATCATTGAGAGAGTAGAATCAGAAATGCGTATCATGAATTAACGATAAAAGAAGAAAGTGGAACAACCATTGCGCGCCCAATGAAAACAAGATTGGCATCCTCGTAAATGCCTTGACGGGTCGGTACAAACGCGTGTGGAATGAGATAAACATTTGCCCAGTTCGATTTGCCTTGAAGCAAGCGTATCGTTGCATGTTCTGAATCACATTGAAGCAAAAGACTCGAGCCTGATGTACCTGAAATACAAACCTCTGTATCGAGTTGAAGCACAATCGCTTTCTCCAAGTACCCCGGCAGTTTTTTCTCGAGTTCCACAACCGTAGAAAGCGTACCGTTAATTTCTGACGAAGCTAAGTTATCAAAATAGAAATCTGTTGGAGATGTGATTTTTACATTGACGCGCATACAGGAATGGGACTTGTGACGGATAAGCGTATTGAGCATGTACATAGTCGTAGTAAGTTTAGTGATTTTAGACAACTTGAGCAATGAAGTGTCGCAAAGCGTCAAATGTTCAAGTAAAGTGCGTTACGCTGTTTCCCTATCGAAACTGCACGCATAAAAATTAGTTTCAGTAAATATGCACTTGCTGTGCGTTGGCACACAGCACAGGAACACAATCACATAAATCACATAAAACGCAGCAATACAGTGCAGCGATGCGATTCAAATTAGAAATTGAGTATGAAGGCACACGCTACAGCGGTTGGCAAGTGCAAAAACATGCACGGACAGTTCAAGGTGAACTGCTTGAAGCGCTAAAGCGCATTTTGCCAGAGCGTGAAATTGACCTGCAAGGTGCTGGACGCACCGACGCTGGCGTACATGCTCTATGCCAAGTCGCACACCTCGAGTGCCAAACACGCATCCCGCCAGACATCTTGCAACTCAAAATCAATGATGAGTTGCCGCCCGATATTCATGTCTTGCATCTTGAAAAAGCCCCAGAGACTTTCCATGCGCGCCATAGCGCAGTGGCACGCAGCTACATCTATCAAATCTCACGGCGACGCACCGCCTTTGGCAAACGCTTCGTGTGGTGGGTCAAAGATAGCCTCAATGTCGATGCAATGCGCCAAGCCAGCGCACTCTTTGTGGGAATGCACAACTTTGAATCCTTCACCGCTGACGACAGCACCGAAAAATCAACCAAAGTCTTGCTGGCTCCAATTGAACTTAAAGAGTGTGGCGAACTCATTTTACTGCGTTTTTGGGGCTCGCATTTTCTGTGGAAAATGGTGCGCCAAATCGTGGGCGTGATTGTAGAAGTTGGACGGGGAAAATTGTCGCTGGCAGAAGTGCAAAGTTTTTTTGAGAGTAAGTCGCAGCGACCAGCACAACTGACTGCACCACCGTCAGGCCTGTTCTTCGAGCGCGCCTATTATCACGCCACGGAAACGCCGGGGGAACTTAAACCTGCGCTGATGCTTGCATTTGAGACCCTGCACACCAGCAAAACGCAAGGAGTGAAAAGCCATAATCAAGGCAAAAATCAAAGCGTCTGAGCAGAGTTCTATATCACAACAAAAAGGCATCTTACGCATGGCAAGATGCCTTGTCTTCAAAGTCGTATCAGAGAAAGCTAAGATTTTACGACACTGGCACTTTCGCCTGAAAGACGAGCCAGTTCTTTCAGCTTCTTATACTCCGTGATGTTGGTAACTGCGGTAACTTTGCAACGCGTACCATCTTTACGAATCATTAATGATGGCACAACATAGACATCGAGCAGTGTGCCATCACGGCGCATCACCTTCCACTCGTCAGGCATTTCAGGCGCGCCAGCAATAAAAGCATCATGAATTTGCTGACCTTTCTCTCGCATCGATTCAGGCAAGACCATCGTGAAAGATTTGCCGATGAGTTCTTCTCGCGTATAGCCATAAAGTTCGCAATACGCTCTGTTGACTTCCACATAATAGCCATGCTCATCCGTGACACAAATGGCAGTGCCGACGGCATCATAAATCTCCATTAGGAATTCGCTGTCTGTGATGCTCGGTGAGAATTGAAATTTATCTTTTGCCATTGTTTTGACCTCCTAAGTTGCCCTTGTGGCATTTTGTTTGAAAGTTGCACAAAAACATACAAAAAATGTAGAAAACTAAACCAACTTAGTCCGAGATATTCAAAAAGCATGACCAAAAAAAGCATAAAAAGATACGCAGGAACAAATCTATAAGCTCTATAAGCGCACCAACGCATGATAGTCTCACATAAGATATCATAGGCAAACATCATGCCAAGAGCGAAAGCAAGCAGTAGGTGATCTCGTTTTGGAGAGAGTCTCAAATCCCAGTGGGCGATGGCAGCATGTGGCAGCATAATGAAAGACTGATGCAACAAAAATATTTTTGTGCGCACTTGCATGGAGTGTTAAATAATAGTTAAATTTCACTTTGCAGTTATACTACAGTTATCACTTTGCAGTTATACTAATACATTGGTCTCAAGTCTATCATTTCAAGCAACTTACAACATAGGAAACAAAATATGACAAAGAAAGCGCTTTTTTGCGCCGTCGCAATGAGTCTTGCTGTAAGCAGTGTGGCTATGGCGCAGGGCCGTGTTATTGGACGAGTGGTAGATGAGCGTGGCGAACCGGTCAGCGGGGCAACTGTCTCACTGATTGGAAAAAATGTACCGGGGGCACAAGCTGCAATTTCAAACGGTCAAGGCTACTATGTGTTTTTGGGAGTACAAGAAGGCGGCTATGAGATGCGTGTCAAGCGGCGCGGTTTCCCGGAATGGAAATCTGAAATTGCTGTGGCTTCGGCCGTAACAAAACGAATGGACATCAAGCTCGGTGAAGCACCGGAGCTTGTTGTGAAAGCTAATCCAGTCAGTGATAAGAGCAAGCCACAGGAAAGTGAAGCGCCGCAGTATAATGTGGCTCGCGATATTGAAGTGAGCGCAATTTCAAACGATGCTGGCCTTTTAGAAGCCTTGAGAAGCGCAGAAGAAATTGCAAAAGTCGAATCCAATATTGTTGTACCTGATAAAGAAATTGAAATCGTAGGCGGCATCGAAAGCCTCTACAAAAAGGTGATCTATCCATTTGCCGCTGAGCGAGCACGAATTGAAGGACAGGTGGTCGCAAAAGTCTATGTCGATGAATCGGGATACATCATGCAAATCAGTCTACTCAAAAGCGCACATCCCTTGCTCAATGCCGAAGTGGTGCGTGTGATCACCGAAGAAGCACGGTTTGTGCCCGCAAGCATCAAAGGCAAGCCTGTCAAGAGTGCAATGGTGATTCCGATTCGCTTTACTCTCAAGTAACTGGGATAGGGTCTTGACCGTAGGAAATGGCAACTTCAGCGCAGAAAGGAAAAGCACTGTGAAGCAGCGGGAGTCAAAGGCGAATTCACAGTGCTTGAATGCACAGCAAGGTCTCAAGAGCCCGCAAAAGGGCAGCCCACAAAAAACACTCACCGATTTATGAGCAACTTGCGCGTAAATCACGCAAGCGTAGCTGCACACTGGTATTGCCGTTGTAAGTGTTTTCCTCAATCGAATAGACAATGTCTAAAGTGCAACTACGGTCTTTCACAAGGTCGTGATAGCGGTACAAGTTAAAACCGATAGCGTCATAAATTCGACTTTGCGGTGTAGCAAGGCTAAGTTTAAGATGCTGGTCTTTGAGCAAGCGTGCGTGACTGGTCTGTTTGAGCCCTCGCGTTAAGAAAATCGGGTGAGGGTTTCCCGGACCGCACGGCTCAAAGCGTTTAAGCACCTTCACAAAGTTTGGCGTAATCTGCTCCAGATTAAGTTCTGCGTCAATTCGAATTTCAGGTATGCGTTGCTCGAAAGTAAGCCGCTCGGCACAGACTTGATCGAAAGCAGCACGAAAATTTTCTAGCGATGTAATCGAAAGCGAAAGACCAGCTGCTGCGGCATGCCCGCCAAACTGAATGAGATGTGCTTTGCAGGCAGCAATGGCTTCGTACAAATTAAACCCTGACACACTTCGCGCCGAGCCTTTCAGCACGCCATTGACCTCCGTCAGAATGATGGTCGGGACATAGAAGTGCTCTACCAGGCGCGAGGCAACAATGCCGATGACCCCCAAGTGCCAATCAGGCTTGTAAAGCACAATTGAAGAAGGATAAGTCAGAAGCAAACGAGCGGCTTCTTCAATAGCTTCTGCTGTTATAAGCTGATCGAGACTGCGGCGTTGTGTGTTGAGGTCGTCAAGTGAGAGTGCAAGCTGCTCTGCAAGTTCGCCATCCGGCGTGGTAAGCAGTTCGATGACTTGCCGTGCATGATCGAGCCGACCGGCCGCATTGATGCGGGGCGCAATCGTAAAGACCGCAGAAGAAGCTGTAAAATTCGAAAGCGATAAGCCCGCACATTTAGCCAGCGCAAGCAGTGAGGGACGTGGATTTGTCTGTATGCGCTCAATCCCTGCCGCAAGTAACACCCGATTTTCACCAACGGCATCGACAATATCGGCAGCAATAGCGAGTGCAACCAGGTCTAGATAGTTTCGCGCTAAATTCAAGTCTAGGCCACGCACATAGCAGAGCGCTTCAGCAAGTTTGAAGGCAACACCGCATCCGGATAACTCCTTGAAAGGGTAGTTACAGCCTGGGCGCTTAGGATCAAGAACTGCAAACGCATCGGGGAGTTCATTGCTCGATTCATGGTGGTCGCAAATGATAAAGTCAATCCCAAGTTTTTTACAGTACGCTGCAGGCTCAAAGGCAGTAATGCCACAATCGACAGAGATGATGAGCTTGATGCCATGCTGATGCGCATACTCAATACCCGAGCGCGCTACGCCATAGCCTTCCTTGAAACGGTCGTTGACATAGAACATCACATCGGCGCCGAGTTCACGCAGAAAGAGTACTAACAGCGATGTGCCTGTGGTGCCATCCACATCGTAGTCGCCATAAATCATAATTTTTTCAGCACGATCCAGCGCATCAGAGAGCCGTTGTGCAGCTTTTTGCATTTCTACCATTTCAAAAGGAGAATGAAGATGCTCGAGCGAAGGACAAAAAAACTTGTGTGCCTGCTCATAAGTGAAAATGCCACGATGGCACAAGGCTCTGGCAATTGGCTCACTGACATTAATTGCACGCATAAGTGCCGAAACTTTTTCTTGATCGGCTTCAAGGAGTGTCCAACGAAAGTGTTTCATTGTACGAGAGTAGCGTTCAATGTTAAAGAGTTAAAGAAATCAAAGATGCGTTATAGCAACATACGAGCAAGCGTGTCAGAAAAACGCACGGCAAGATGCCGCATGGGTGCAAAGCAAAAGTGAAACCTAAAAATTGAAACGGATTTCGTTATATTAAAAGTTATTTAGAGGCCAAACAATTTTCACAGCATTTGCAACTTCGAAAATGAGCGCGGTTCAATCGCTTGCATATCTTGCGAAAACAGAACTATCGCAGGATAAAATTCGCAACTTCTGCATCATCGCCCATATTGACCACGGTAAATCTACGCTGGCTGATAGACTCCTTGAGGTAACGGGCACGATCTCAAAACGCGAGATGATGGACCAAGTGCTCGATGATATGGATTTGGAACGAGAGCGTGGGATTACGATTAAGAGCCACGCAATTCAAATGCACTACAAAGCCAAAAATGGCGAGACCTACACACTAAACCTCATTGATACGCCCGGGCACGTGGACTTTACCTACGAGGTCTCACGCTCACTTGCGGCGTGCGAGGGCGCCTTGCTGGTGGTCGATGCGGCGCAGGGTGTCGAAGCGCAAACGATTGCAAATCTTTATCTGGCGATTGACGCTGGACTTGAAATTATCCCTGTCATCAACAAAATTGATTTGCCTTCTGCGGATTTGCCCAAAGTCAAAGCGCAAATTCATGATTTGATTGGTGCCAAAGATGAAGAAATCCTTCTGGCGTCAGCAAAAGAAGGGATTGGAATTGAGGATATTTTGGAAGCCGTGGTGGCGCGAATTCCAGCCCCAAAAGCAAATGTCGATAAGCCGTTGCGGGCGCTGATTTTTGACTCGGTCTTCGATGCGTATCGTGGCGCGATTGCTTACATACGCATTGTTGATGGCGTCTTGCGCAAAGGCGATAAGGTGCGCTTCTTTGCAAGTGGCAAAACTTACACGGCGGAAGAAGTTGGCGTTTTAGGCTTGAAGAGACAGCCAACTGATATTCTTGAGACTGGCAATGTGGGCTACTTGATTTGCTCGATTAAAGATGTCAAAGATACCAAAGTCGGAGATACGGTAACAACCGTCGACAATCCTGCTGCAGAACCGCTGGCAGGATACAAGGAAGTCAAACCGATGGTCTTCAGTGGGATTTACCCAGTCAGTACCGAAGATTTTGAAGAGTTGCGTGAATCACTTGATAAACTCTCACTCAACGATTCCTCGCTGGTGTATGTGCCAGAGAGTTCTGTAGCGTTAGGGTTTGGATTCCGCTGCGGATTTTTAGGATTGCTGCACATGGAAATCGTGCAAGAGCGCTTGGAACGCGAGTATGGAATGAACATCATCACGACCGTACCAAATGTGGAGTATATCGTTTATACAACGAGCGGTGAAAAAATTTTGGTGGATAATCCCGCCAAGATGCCTGATGCAGGCAAAATCGAGCATATTGAAGAGCCATATATTCGTGCGCAGATTATCACGGCAACCGAGTACATCGGCAACATTATGAAACTTGCAATGGAGCGACGCGGTGAATACAAAGACACACAATATCTGGATGCAACGCGTGCCGATCTCAAATTCGAATTTCCACTCTCTGAAATCATCTTTGACTTCTACGATAAGCTAAAATCGATCTCCAAAGGCTACGCTTCAATGGATTACGAGCCGATTGGCTATCGCGAGTCGGACCTTGTCAAACTTGACATTCTACTCAATGGCGAGACTGTCGATGCGCTTTCAATGATTGTGCATCGCAGCAAGAGTTATGAGTGGGGCAAAAAACTTTGCGCCAAACTCAAAGAGCTGATTCCGCGCCAGATGTTTGAAGTGGCAATTCAAGCGGCAATCGGTAGCCGTGTTATTGCACGCGAGACCATCGGCGCAATGCGCAAGAATGTGCTGGCAAAGTGCTATGGCGGTGATATCTCACGCAAGCGCAAGCTCTTAGAAAAACAAAAGGAAGGTAAAAAACGAATGAAACAGGTCGGCAGAGTAGAAGTTCCGCAAGAAGCCTTCCTTGCAGTGTTGAGTGTCAATGACGACTAAGACCCCGTTTTGAAAATTTAATCTTACACAACGTGTCAACGGCAAAAGCAAAAACAAAAAAAGCCCGACGCTCAGCGGCAGCGCTCGGCAAGTAAAGCAAGTGAAATTCTCAATGGACAAAAAGCAACCAACCAACCTGTAAAGAAAAGCAAGTCACGTGAATGGATTGAAGCGCTCATCTTTGCAGGTATCGCAGCCTTTATCCTGCGCTCATTTGTCATTGAGGCTTACCGCATTCCAACCGGCTCAATGGAAGACACCTTGCTGGCTGGTGATTTTCTTCTGGTCAATAAATTCATTTATGGTGCAGTTGTGCCGTTTACAGACTACCGCCTGCCAGGCTTCAAGGAAGTCGAGCAAGGTGATATTGTGGTCTTTAAGTATCCACGCGATAAAGACGTCAACTACATCAAGCGCTGCGTGGCAACCGCTGGCAAAACTATTGAAATCAAAGACCGCAAAGTCTTTGTGGATGGTGCAGAGTTTGCTTTGCCGCCTGAAGGAAAGTTTCTCTCCACACAACCTATGCCAGCAGGACAAGCCGAAATGAACATCTTTCCGCTGTATTCCTCTTTTAATAAGGATAACTTTGGACCGCTGCACATTCCTAAGAAAGGCGAAAAGATTACACTCACACCAGAGAACTTCCAGACATACAAGTTCGTCTTGGAGTATGAAGGACACACTGCCTCAATCATGGGCAGACAAGTCTATGTAGATGGCAAGCCCACAAATGAATATGAGATTAAACAAGATTACTACTTCATGATGGGCGACAATCGAGACAACAGTTTAGACAGCCGATACTGGGGTTTTGTGCCACACTCACATATCGTGGGCTCTGCACTCATTATTTATTGGTCGTGGGACCCCGATATGAGTTTCTTCCAGCTGTGGGATAAACTGGCTTCAATTCGCTGGACGCGTATCGGGAGGCTAGTTCATTAAAACTGGAAAGTAATCGAGTTCGTGAAAAACAAGCTCTTTTTCATTGCACTGATGCTCTGCGCGTCAAGTACGGTGTTCGCGCAAGGCGGGTCGCTTTACTCACGGTTTGGTATCGGTGAATTAAGAATACCAATGACAGCACAAATGGCAGGTATGGGCTTTGCAGGTAGCGCCATTGCTGACCCGCTCTACATCAATCGTGCAAACCCCGCCATGCTGACGGCAATTAACCAAGCGCGCATCTCAGGCGATTTTACCTATATCGGATACCTCTCAGGTACAACTCAAACCTCAGGCTACCAAGTGGTCGCTGGCTTTGAAGGAGCAAGTTTAGCCATCCCAATCTGGAATGCAAGAGTGGCGATTTCTACAGGCATTCTGCCTTACTCACGCATCAACTATAAGCAAACGCAGCGCGGTATCACAATAGCGCCAAACTCAGGCGACACTGTAAGTTACACCTTTTCATACTTTGGATTAGGTGGATTAAATAGTGTCCCAGTTGCTATCAGCGCAATTGCATTCAAAGATGAAAACTGGGGCACGATGCGACTGGGCGGTGCAATCAATTTCATCTTTGGCGCCAGTACGCAAGGCTCAGAGCAGATCTTTGACACATTCGAGTTTGTTGACTCTGCAATTAATTTTGAAGATAGGCTTGCAGGCACAACCTTCACGCTGGGTGCAGCTTATAGCTCTAAGCAAGGCATTTTTACATCATCAGGTCAAGTCATGCTGGGGGCTTCACTAACCACAGCAACAACACTCAGCGGTACACGCCAGACTATACTCACCAAAAACTTAGGCAATGCACAATTTCAAGCACGCGATACCCTGACCGTAGTAGATGGAGAGGCGAAATTACCAAGTTCGCTTGTGATTGCTGTCGCCTACAAGGGCAATGCAAACTACACCATAGCCGCTGACGTTTTGATGCAAGATTGGTCAAGCGTAAGTTACTTTGGTCGCCAAAACGAACTGCAACGCAACGCGATGCGTATTGCACTGGGCGTAGAAATTATTCCCAGCACAGAAATGCGCAGCAATATCTTCTCTCGCATAGCCTATCGTGTGGGCAGCTATTATCACCAGACAAATTTACAAGTGGGTGGCACGGGCATTGATGAGTGGGGCATCACGTTTGGAATGGGCATTCCATTGAGCGCAGAATCATCTTGCCTCGATATCTACTTGCACTATGCACTGCGCGGTACAAAAGAAAATAATCTCATTCAAGAAAACATCTTCCGAATTGGCGCGGCGCTCAACATCGGCGAAAGATGGTTTTTGCAGCGTAAAATCGAGTAGTGTGGCGTGCAGTTCGTAAAGCTGAAAAACAGCTTGCAGCAAAACTCCATGAATGTGTCATACATTCTCAAAGAAAGTTTTTCAGGCTTTCAGAGGGCAAAACTCTCTACAGTGGTCTCGATTCTGACGATTGCTGTAGCGCTGGTGCTTGCAGGTGTATTTTTGATTTTAGCACAGAGTGCCACACGTGTGCTCGAAGAAATTCGCAGCCGTGTAGAAGTCGAGTTTTTTCTTAGCGAATCGGTCTCAATGGCTGATGCAAAAGCTATCGCTGATGAGATGAGCAAAAGTGCAGCCGTCGCCAAAGTCAGCTACATTTCCAAAGAAGATGCAGCAAAGATCTTTGAGCAAGAGTTTGGCGAGAAAATTGAACAGATTTTGGGCATGAATCCGCTCCCACAGTCTATCAAAGTTAATCTCAAACCGGCATATGCGACGCTCGATAGTCTGGAGAGATTTGCGCATGTAGCATCGCAATATCAAGGCATTTTAGAGGCACGATACAATAGGGAATTGCTCACAAGCGTCGATAGTAATGCGCGTATGTTGTTTCTCATAACAGCAGGATTAGGGGTGCTGATTTCACTGGCTTCTATGGCGCTTGTCTCCAACACGATACGCTTAGCCATATACAGTAAGCGCGAAATCATTCGCACCATGAAACTTGTCGGCGCAACTTTCAATTTCATCAGAATGCCATTTCTCTTGGAAGGTATTTTTCAAGGTGCCGTAGGTGGTGCACTCTCAACCGCGCTGCTGGCGCTCCTGATGCTGCTGCTCTCAAGGATTTCACCAGAAATTTACTCTACGCTTAAACCCGCATCGCTGCCGCTTTATGTAACCTTAATCATGGCAGGGGCAACTTTAGGCTTCTTAGGAAGTTTCTTTGCGGTGCGCAAGTTTATCGACGAATGAATAAATGAAAACACAGTTTGTTACGCCACTAAATCAGTGTAGATTTAAAGCTAGGCAAAAAAGAAGGTCACGACGACTGATTCAATTGGCAAAACAAACCAAGTGATACCAAAAGGCGTGCGTGATACTTATCACAGAAAGAGAAAGAAAAAAGAAATATACTCGCATAGCAAAAAATCCTGTCATCGCTCTGTAGTTGTTTTATTAAACTTCAAAATTTGAGTGAAAATGATGCGATACGCAAAATTTCTTTTGTTAGCAATGATGCTCTGTGCCGCAGGGACAGCAATGGCGCAGTTTCCTGCTGGCGTTAGTGTGAGCGGAGCTAGGATTGGCAATCCGCAAATTGTCCGTACGGGTGATATTCTTGCGCTAAATCCAGAGACAGGCGCCTCACCTACTGGCATTGACCTTTTCTTCATCAGCCTTAATAACAACTCAGGGCGCGATATTGTCGGACTACAGTTGCGTTTTGTGTTCCGCAAAATGGTGTAGAAATCGCGCGCGGCTTGTCGAGCAACACACCGCCACGCACTCTTCCACAAGGATCGCTGCGCTTGACAAGCAACCAAATCCCCTCAAGCCTCTGGGCTCCAAAAGGATTCAACATAGATGAGAGTGCGATAAGAACACTTGCAGGAATAAATGCAACAGTAGGAGGGGTGACGAATGTACCGTCACAACTGCCGGCAGGCGTCTACTCACTGGAATGGACGCTAGTAGACCAAAATGGCAATGAAAGCAACACCGTCGCAATTGTCTTCACACTGACAAATCCAACAGGTTTTGTACAACTTATTAGCCCTGGTACGCAAGTTGGCAGTGATGCCCCGCAAGAAGAAGTCAGTTCGGTATTGCCGTTTTTCCTCTGGCAAGGTGATGCTCCGGAATATGAAATCACTGTGTGGACCGATGATACTGAAGAAGGCAGTGGCAAGCGCTTCAATGAAGAAAATAGCCCGCATCCGAACCCAAATGTCAAAGAACGCGTGCGCGTGCCAAGCTATCAATTTCCCAGCGGTGGCTCAACATCACTCGGACGCGTCGTGCGCCCACTTACCCCCGGAAAAACAGTCTACTGGCAAGTTAAGTCGTTTGCAGAAGTTGCATTTGCAGGTACATCACCACTTGCAGTCTCACCCATATATTCTTTCAAAATTAGCGGTGTCGATAGCCAACTGCTCTCAGAACTCATTCAGTTGCTTAAAGACAAATATGGCGTTCAAGGACTTGATGGTTCAACTTTTGTAAGCTGGACAGGCGTGTCTAATGGAATGCTCTACCAGAATAGTCTTGACGCAAGAACCTTGCTCAATGAATTGCGTCGCAGAACCCCAAGATAACCAAAGGAGGATTTACAAATGAGAAAGAGAACCCTAAAGACAATAATTTTTGGACTCATCGCTTTCTGTGTTGTAAGTGCAGCTACAGCAAGTGAAACGCCTATAGTGGAGGGAGAAGGCGTTGCACTGGTCATCAAAGCCGTCAAAATTGTCGAAGCGCGTGAAAAGCAAGAAGCGTGGAGAGGCGTACAACGCGGGCAGCAACTCAATTCTGGCACACAAGTGCGTACTGGCGAACAGTCCTTCTCGATTTTGAAATTTGCTGACAACTCTGTGGTGCGCGTCGCAGAAAGTTCTCAAATCGTTGTGCGCGGTGATAAAGACAACAAATCTAATGCGATGAACAAAACAATTGAGTTGAACCTCGGAAAAGTTGGTTTCAATATCAAAAAGCAAGGTGCTAACGAACAGTTCCGCTTCGTCTCACCGACTTCCGTCGCGTCTATCAAAGGCACATCGGGATACTTTAGCCCGAACAGTTTGCTGATTTTGGAAGGCTCTGCGTCCTTTGGATTAGCAGATGGAACCACGATGCAAGATGTTGGTGCCGGACAAATCGGTGAAGTGGTCAACGGTCAAGTGCAAGTGCGTCAAGCGACACCTGAAGAACTTGATGAAGCGCGCCGCGTGTTAGCTGAAATTAATGAGCGCATTATCATCAAGTTCAGAGATGCAAATGGCAATATTCGCGAGATTGAGATTAAATAGCCCGAGTACTCCATAAAATTTTGTGGAAAGCGTCTGCGTTTGTTCTGAAACCAGGCGCTTTTTTTATTTTGCCAAATGACACTTGCAGAGAAGATTAAACAACGTGCGCGTGCCTTAGGCTTTTCAGCGGTTGGCATCAGTGAAGCAAAGGAACTTGTCGAAGAGGCGAGACGATTGGAAGCCTGGCTTGAGGCGGGCATGCACGGCGAAATGCACTACATGGAAGAAAACTTTGACAAGCGCGTCAATCCGAAAAAGTTAATGCCTGAATGTCAAAGCGTAGTTTCTGTTATTGCAAATTACTATACACCTACAAAACACGAAACGCCAAGACACAGCAGAGCACATAACAGAGCAGCTAACAAAAATGAAGCATACAAAGAAGAAAAAGCACAGAGAGCAGAGAAGAGAGAAAAGCGCATGCTGAGGGATAAATCCGAACCGTGGCGTGGGCGCATATCGATTTATGCAACACGCGCTGATTATCACATGGTCTTGAAACAAAAGTTACTTGAACTCTTCGACTATATCACCGAACTGGTGGGTGAAGTCAATGGACGGGCATTCGTGGATTCGGCACCGATGCTCGACAAAGCATGGGCAGCACGTGCAGGCTTAGGCTGGATTGGCAAACATACCAATCTGATTAACCGTGAAATTGGGTCATACTTTTTCATCGGAAGTTTGCTACTCGATTGCAAACTGGATGTAGATACCCCAATGCCAAAAAATTACTGCGGCACCTGCACTGCGTGTATTGACCTTTGCCCCACAAAAGCAATTGTTGCACCTTATCAAGTCGATGCAAGAAAATGTATTTCCTACCTTACAATTGAATTGAAGCGCAACTTTACACAGGAAGAAAAGACAATGTTAGGTGAGTGGCTGTTTGGGTGCGATATTTGTCAGGAAGTTTGTCCATGGACACGATTTTCAAAGCCAACGGAACTCTTAGAATTTGCGTCAAAGCCGGAACTTGAAGCGCTGTCTGAGCGCGAAATTTTAGAAATGACAAAATCAAGTTTCAGACGCATCTTTGGCGAAACACCTGTATTCCGAACGGGGCTGCGTCGACTAAAACGCAATGCCGAGGCAGTCCAAGAGAATCTCAGCGGTATGAAAATCTCAGAAAATGAGGCAACCCAACCATAAGCTATGCCAGAATTGATCGAGCGCGCAAATACAGAGATTTTCTTTTTCATCAATAATGCGATGAAACATCCTATCAATGACCTATGGTTAGGCTACACAACACAGTTAGGAAATGGTTATGTATTGCTTCCGATTGCTATGATTATGCTTTTTTTCTATGACCGTAAATTTTTCTGGAAAAATTTTGGCTACTTGTTTGCAGCAGGTGTGGTCGGCGGTATTGTTGTTACGCAGGCGAAACTGCTCTTTGATGCACCACGACCGCTGTCATTTTATCAACGCGAGTTAGAAGCTGGGCTTGTAAGCATCAATGTAATGTTCGAGCCATTGTATGCACACTCGTTTCCATCAGGGCATTCGCAAACCGCCTTTACGGTAGCGCATAGTTTAGCTTTGCTATGTACGCGCTTTGCTTGGGGAGTACGAGCCAGTTTCTACGCTGTGGCTGTCATCATTGCACTTTCGCGAGTCTATGTAGGCGCACACTTTCCAATTGATATCTTAGCAGGCGCGCTGGTCGGCGTGCTAACTGCACATCTGACATTTTGGGGACTTCGCAAAGTTGAAGCAAAGTGGACGGCACGAAATGACAGTCTGCCAAACATCAGTTCAAACACAAACTCATAAGAAAACAATGCTAGCACGCATTCAAACGCTTTATCTTTTGCTTGCAGCGCTATGCGCCGTGCTCAATATCGGCGTGGTTCCGTTCTGGAAATACGATTTCCCTAGTGAGGATACTGCAGCAATGATGCTATACGGCTTTGGCAGTTTTGGCAAAAGTCTGTCTATGGGCACATTGTTCTGGCTCTTCAACGCAGGTGTGGTGGTTGCTGCGCTGCTGCCGCTGGTTACGATAGCGCTTTTTAACAAACGGCTCTTGCAAGCAAAACTGGCGCTGCTCTCAGCTGGAATAGAACTTGCAACCTTAATCTTTGGTGTGGGCGCTGCGCTGGCATTGCAAGCAAAACTAGGTTCAACAAGTGTAACACATGTGCCGCAACTTGGTGCAGTATTGCTGCTAATTTCACCGATTTTTTCTTTGCTGGCAAGACGAAATATTTTGAAGGACGAAGAGATTGCAACCGCCTATAAGCGCCTGTAAAATCAAGGAGTTTCAGAGATGCGCATACTTTGGACGCAAGGTGATACAAATGGCATTGGCTCTGAACTGATTCTCAAAGCCTTTGAGGCGCTACGCCAGAGCGAACATCAATTTGTCGTTGTAGGCTCATACTGCATGATGAAATACTACGCCAAGCATTTAGGCTACAATGTGCCGATGCTAGAAATAGAAACGCTACAAGAGATTCCCCCAAAAAGACATGATGAGCCGCTCTATGTCCTAAGTTTGTCTTGTCTTGTCAAAGCGCGCCCTGGAGAAATTCAAGCTGATGCTGGACATGTAGCAATGCAAGCTGTAGAGACTGCAGCAAAACTGTGCCTTGCACAAAGCGCAGATGCAATGGTAACTGCACCTATTCACAAGCAAGCTATTCAGCAAGCGGGTTATTTCTTTCAAGGGCATACGGATTTTCTTGAGCATCTCTGCCGAAAAAAAGAGCCGCATGCTAAAGCGCAAATGATTTTAGTGGACCCTCAAAGCAACTTGCGTGTTGCATTAGCGACGGTGCACACGCCGCTCAAAGATGTGTCAGAGAAACTCCGTGCATCAGGCGCGCTAAGTACATTGATTGAATCGCTGGCAATGGCTTTGAAGAAAGACTTTGGGGTGGCAACCCCACGCATTGCGGTGTTAGGATTAAATCCACATGCCTCGGACGGTGGTGTCATTGGGCGCGAAGAAGTAGAGTGGATTCAGCCTGAGATAGAGCGCTTGAGAGAGAAATTCAAGGTAGAAGGTGCATTTGCAGCCGATGGTTTCTTTGGAGCAAGGCGCTACAAAGAATTTGATGCAGTGCTTGCGCTCTATCACGATCAAGGACTAATTCCATTCAAAATGCTCGCCTTTGAGACTGGCGTGAATGTTACCACAGGATTGCCAATTGTGCGCACATCACCTGACCATGGCACAGCACTTGACATTGCAGGCAAGGGTATTGCTAACCCAAGGAGTTTTATTGAAGCAACATTGTTAGCTTGTAGAATTGCGATGAAGCGCAAAAAGTTTGAACATGTCTCAAGTCTAGAAAGATGATTGCACTGCGAAATGTCTCGCTGCGATTTGGTGACAAACAAATTTTTGATCGGTTGTCGTTAGAAGTCGGGCGCGGAGAATTTCTCTATGTGCTCGGTGCAAGTGGGGCAGGCAAAAGTTCGCTGCTCAAACTGCTCTACATGGATATTCTTCCAGATAGCGGCGAGGTACAAGTCGGTGAGTTTAAGTCAAGCACAATCCGAAAACGCGAGATTCCCTACCTGCGGCGCAATCTGGGTATTGTCTTTCAGGAATTTCGTTTGTTTGAAGACCGCAGTGTGTATGAGAACGTGGCATTTGTCTTGGAGGTAACAGGCGTGCGACCAAAGGAGATTCCGAAAAAAGTCAGTGATGCACTCTCTGAAGTTGGGCTTGCGCAGAAACGCAACGAGATGCCGAAAAATCTTTCAGGTGGTGAGCAGCAGCGTGTCGCAATTGCACGAGCCATTGTGCGCGAACCCTACATTCTGCTTGCCGATGAACCCACAGGCAACTTGGATCCGCAAGTCTCACTTGAAATTATGCAGCTCTTGAAGCGCATCAGTTTCAAAGGTATCACAACAATTGTGGTAACGCATGACTACCATATCGCTGAAAAACTTCCCGCTAAGACTTTGCTGGTGAAAGAAGGAAAAGTAGAGGAAATTACTTCGCTGCCGAAATTGCTGTAGTGATTAGTAGATGGCAGCTAACAAAGGTGTTATTGTCCGCGCCCAGCGAAGATGACATAAATCGTAGCAAGTAAAATTTTGAAGTCCATTGATAAGCTCATATTCTCCACATAAAAAAGATCATACTTCATGCGTTCCAGCATTTCATCAAGGTTTGAGGCATAGCCGAATTTAACTTGTCCCCAACTTGTAATGCCAGGTCGAACACAGTGCAAACGTGCATAGTGTGGGGCTATGGCTTTGAGTTGTTCCACGAAGTAAGGTCGCTCAGGGCGAGGACCCACGATGGACATTTCGCCGATGAGCACATTCCAAAACTGTGGCAGTTCATCGAGTCGATACTTGCGTAGAAATCTACCAAAGGCTGTAATGCGGCTATCATTTTTCTGTGTCAGTTGCGGCACACCGTTTTCAGCGTCTTTGTGCATAGAGCGGAATTTGTAAATCGTGAAAGGTTTCCCATAGAGCCCGATGCGAGTTTGAGAGTAAATCGGAGAGGCTTTTGTATCGAGCCAGACAAGAAAGGCAAGAATTGCCATGATGGGAGAGAGAAAAATCAAAGCAATAAGCGAGACCGAGATATCAAAAAGACGTTTGACGTTTTCAGCAAAGGGAGTCAGCGGCGGTGAAGACAGTTCAATTAGCGGTGTGCCATAAATCTGCGTGGTTCGTGCAGCACCAGAGAGAATATCGTACATATCGGGAAGAATTTTTAAGCCGATGTTTTTGCCTTCGCAGCGACCGATGATGCGCAGAAGTTCATCGTGCTTAACGGATTGTACAGCGATAATCACTTCGGAGATGTGATGTAACGCAAGTGTAGAATCAAGGTCGTCTAAACTGCCGAGTGTGCGGGCGGGCAGTGCTGTAGCATCATGGCACTCCTTGATAAAGCCAACGACATCTAAGCCAAGTGCGGGATGATGTGCAATATCTGCGGCAAGTGATAGAGCACGCTGTCCTGTGCCGATGATAACCGCGCGCCGCCTGCCAATGCCTTTCTCCACAAGTTGTCGCCGCTGGTAGCTGCGCTGCACCAAGCGACCAATAGGCATCACGGAGCAGAGCACTAGCCAGTAGAGTGCTGCGCCAAAACGCGATGAATAGGTATGCGGCAGATCAGTTGCTTGAGCTTCAACGATATCGTCAGCAAAAATCAAAATGAAAAGCAGAAATGTGCCGAAGGTAATTGCTTTAAGTACGGTAACTGCTTCTTCGTAGCGCGAACTAAACCGCCAATCACGATAGAGACCAAAGAGCCAAAAGATGAGTATCCAACATACACTAAGTGTGAGCATGGGCAAAACCAGCATCGGAGCTTGCTCAGTGAAAGCCGCAAACGGAACAGTGTTGCGAACAGTGTAGTAACAAAGAAATGCAAAGTTGAAGGCAAAAAAATCAATGACGAGCGTCAGTAGGCGTTGCTTAGTTTCGGGTTTGAGCATAAAGCATAAATCAGAGCGACAGCACAAGTTTTTTAGGCATAAAGTCGTAGTGCAAAGTCGCACCTAAAAAGACGCAGCACAACTGCCTGAGGTCTAAAGCTCTCGCTGTTTGGCTATACTGCAGCATCGTTCGGGTTTTGAATTACAAAGATACATCAGAAACAAGGAACTTAATACTCCGCTGTAAAGCGCAAAAAGCCAAAACTGAATGGACGAGAGATGCCCAGCATAACATGCTGCTCAACTTGGTAACTGTAGCGCAATTCAAACACATAGTTTTTGAGTGGCTCATAGCGTAGCCATGCGCTAAAAACCAAGTCATTGAAGCGCACGCCATCGAGAAATGGAGCGGCACGGCGTAAGGGAATGTCGGGACCGTGTGTGAGGTCAATATCGCCACCGACATTTTTTACAAGCTCACCTTGCTCATCAAAGATATTCTCCCCACGTCGGATTGAGCGAAACTCAAAATTAAGGCGCAAATTTTCCAGTGCGTTGTAAGACAAGCGCAAGTAAAGTTCATCGGCATTCGGTCCAATCGGATGCCCGACAGCGAGCCCATTTGCTGTGAAAGCATTGCGCGGATTGACATGTGAGTAAAAAAACGGACGAATGTAAGTGTACTCGACGACAAGAGACAAATTCTGAATCCAAAAGGCTTCATACCAATAGGCACCGACTTGAAACGCATATTTATCGGTAACAAACTCATTAGGCGAAAAGAATTGGAAAGACAGGGCTTCATCCATCATAAAGGTGCCCTGAAGTTCGAAATTTTTGAAGAAGTGCGTTTGGAGATCAACGAAGATAAGTGAGTTGTCGCGGTCTTGCAGCACATCTTGCTCCAGAAACTTGTAGAAAATAATCGGGTTAAGGTAAGCGATTTCCAAGCCTCTGCCAGAGTAGACCATCACGTCGCCGAATGTGGCAGAAAACCAATTCGGCACGCTGACTTTAAGTTTATGCATAGCAAAAAATTTTGTGAAGCGCTCATCACGGTTGAAACTGAAATTGCCAACGGTCGAGGCATGAACCATAGAGTAGTGAAAAATGCCGTAGTTCGCATTGATTTTGAGGAAATCCAGCACGGGACCATTGCCAGAGACAAGCAAGCGGTTGCCATAGCCGAAGCCATAGCGAATTGGCTCACGACCAATTTGAAAAGCAAGATTAAGGTCTTGTGTCGGTTCGGTATAAAATCGCACATAGCCTTCGCTAAGGGTATAGTTTGGAAATTCTTCAGGCTGAATGTTGCCTTCAATGAGTTTGAAATTGGTGCGCAGGTCAGGGCGGGAGGCAAGCACAAGATCGCGGCTACCAGGGTTCATGCCCTGTGTGAAAGAAAGCATCGTACCGAGTTGACCAAAGAGCGTAACACGAAAGCGAAAGGCGGCGTCATAGATGAATGCCGAAACATTTGGGCGCGGCTCAAAGCGCAGCGCATTGTAGCCTCCAAGCAAAAGTTCCGTGAAAACGCTGGTGCTATCGCGCTTGTAGTAAAAAAAATTTTTCTCTTTGTCCGAAAAAACTTCGGCAACACGCTCACTAAACGGTCTATCGTATTGAATGAAATTGGAAAACGTCGTTTCGTTTTGAAATGACTCGTCAAATGTAATTTGGAAACGACCCAGCAGTCGGCGCTCGATATCGCTCAGTTCATTTTCTTTAGCGGCAATTTCTTTTAAGAGTCGAATAACTTCCAAGCGTGAAAGCGGCAGATTGTCGTCATGAAAAAACGACGTGATTTTTTTGACGCGCATGTCTTTAAGGTATTCATAGATATCAACGGCGTGAAATGTGGCGTTGAGGGGGATATTATCTTGCTGTGCATACAAGAGCGGTGCAAGAAGCAAATATGAGGCAAGGCAAAGCGCAAGGTAGATACAGCGTGAACGATAAGATAAGCTAAAGAGCGTGTGGCGCAACTGGGCGAGCATGAAACAAGGCATGTCAAACGAGTGCGTTACGGCGTATCCTTATAGATTTGAACAACCGCTTGCCCTCGTTCATTGATATAAGCGCGATACATACCTTCGCTATTGAAGGGTAGAGCAATGTTCCCGTTTTTGTCAAGAATGATCATGCCGCCATCGCCGCCAAGTTTGCCTAATTTTTCAATGACAAGTTTGCCTGCTTCAGCGGCAGATAGCCCTTTGTATTCCATGAGTGCCGAGACATCGTAAGCGGCAACTGTACGGATGAAGTACTCGCCCCAACCTGTGGCAGAGACAGCGCATGTGGCGTTGTTTGCGTAAGTCCCCGCGCCGATGATGGGCGAATCGCCGACACGACCGTAGCGTTTGTTCATCATACCGCCTGTCGAAGTACCCGCAGCAAGATTGCCGAACCGATCGAGTGCTACAGCACCAACCGTGCCTTTTTTGTCTGACTTTTTTTCTTGGGCAGATTTTTCGCGCTCTTTTGCGCGCTCGAGCCCTTTCAGCCGCTCAGGCGTGATAAAATAAGATTCTGGCACAAGTTCAAAACCCTGCGATGTGGCGAAAATCTCTGCACCGTCGCCAATGAGCAACACATGCGGTGATTTTTCCATGACGGCACGCGCCAATGAAATTGGGTTCTTGATGCGATGCACAGCAGCAACAGCGCCAGCTGCAAGTGTCTTACCATCCATTATGGCTGCATCAAGTTCCGCTTTGCCATCAGCATTAAGCACGGCGCCTTTACCTGCGTTGAAAAGAGGTGAATCTTCCAAAATTTTAATAGCGGTCTCAACAGCATCTAAAGCAGTGCCACCAGATTGAAGAATTGTATAGCCAGCAAGTAAGGCTTCAGTGAGTTTTTCCTGATAGGCTTTTTCTTTTTCGGGCGGCATATCTTGTTTGCGTATGACACCTGCGCCACCGTGAATGGCAAAAGCAATTTTGTTTGATGTCGGCTGCGCTTCAACGCTAGAGACCATCATGATGAGAGCGAAAAGAAAAGACAAAACACGAGAGAACATGTCAAAGTGCGTTTATCGGATGAAGTGAGACTTTTGGACTGCGCGAACTAAATCGCTGAATAAAGACTTATTGAACCACAAAAATAAAAATCCAACATAAAGTACAAAGAGCAAAACAATCACCACGACAATCAAGGCATTTTTGCGACCCACCATATTTGCACTGACATCAATAGATTTTTCTACAAGTGTGTTCGACCAGCGGCTGAGAAACTCAAAAGCGGGGTAGAAAAGCACCACGACAATCATCATGCCAAGTGCCGTGAGTAAATAGGGATTGATGAATTTATCGAGGCTGGTAACGAGCGTATTAATTGATGTGGTAACTAAATCGATACAAAGCAGGGTGAGAATAATCACGATAGCGCGAAAACGTCGGCGTGTGCGCGCCGCTTTTTGTTGCGGTGTATCAAGGGTTGCTGGCATAATCAAAAAGAAGACGCAATTTCAAGAGATCGTGGGGGCGAATTTACAGCCTTTTGATGAAATTGCGTGTGCGTCGGTGACGACAAGAGCTATTTATGCGCAGAAGTTTGCACTTATTCAAAGGTAAGCGACAGACCGCTTGCATGCCATTGATGTTGCAAACAATACGCCATTTGTGGCACATGCATTGCGCTAACAAAAGCAAGTCTGAAAGCGTCGCAAGGCTTAAGATTTTGGCACAATAGGTGGCTTACCATTCTTATCAAGGTCAAAAACACCACTGTTGAGCGCCATGAGTTGCTGCAGAGTGCGAGACATGCCCTCGACAGAACCATCAAGGAAAATCACATTGCCTTTACCATTTTCAGCGAAATTCTTAACAGCTTCTGTCCACATTGAGAAGAGAATAAAAGAGGCATCGAGATTTGCGGCTTCCATTTCTTTTGCGGCATTTCTCATACCACGTGCAACTTCTTCACGAAAGAGCGCAATACCTTGTCCGCGCAATTGTGCGGCTTGTCGCTCAGCCTCAGCTGCAATTTTAATTGCATTGCCTTCGGCTTCGGCTTGCTTCGTTTTTGTAATGAGCAAGGCTTGACCTTCGTTCTCTGCAGCGGCTTTAAGATTCTTAGAAGCCACAACTTGCGACATAGAGCGCATAATGGCTTCGTCAAATGTGATGTCGTTGATTTGCAGATCAATCAAGTGATAGCCCCACGATTCCAGCGTCGGATCAATTTGCTCTTTGACATAGAGTACAATTTCCGAGCGCAAACCTAGAATCTCAGCTTGACGCTTCTTTGCAACAAAACCGCGTACCGAGCCTTCCACTGTGCGCACCAGTGCCTGCATAAAATTCTGTTCATTGACAAACTTGAAGGCAACATTTTTAATGGTTTCTTCTTGCTGATCAAGCACAGAATAGACAAGCAACGATTTAAAATTCACGTTGGCTTGGTCTTCGGTAATTGCTTGAAATTCTAACTCTACCGAGCGATTCTGAATCGAGATACGTCTTTCAATCTTTTCAAGCAGAGGGAGTTTGAAATTTAGACCAGGGCGCATCACGCGCTTGTATTGCCCAAACTGGGTAACGACGGCAACCGTGCCTTGTTTAACCGTTACAAAGCATTGGAGCAAAATAAAACCGATGAAAAGAAGGGCGAGAATGAGGTAGATGTTCATAGTTACTACTCCTTGTAGATGTAGATTAGATTGTAAGCAAGTCCTGAAAGCTAAGAAAAAGTGTAGTAAGCACAAAAAGGGCATGCATGCCGATATCTATGCCTATTAAGCGCAGGATAGGTAGGTGTCTAAGCGCAGAAAAGAGCAGCAAAGCACGCCAGAGAAGTTCAAAGATGAAAAGAAAAAAGAAGGGCAAACTTAGCGCATTGAGTTGCCTAGCTTGAACAAAGTCGCCGACTGTAAAGCGTCCGATGTCACGCGTCATGCCGCAAAATGGGCAGGGCTTGCCAGTTCGCGCGTGATACCAGCAGGTAGAAATCGCAGCAGGAAAAAACTTTGCAAGTTGCGGAGAAAGCCGCGGGAAGCAAAGCGCATAGAGGCTGAGCGAAAGCAAAACCCAATTTGCGATGCGATACGCTTCACGCATCGTGTGGGGCATTGAACGAGATGAATCCAAAGCGAGGCGGTTCATGGTCATACGACATCTTCTAAGTGTGGCTCACAAGTAAAAAACGCATAGAGCTGGTTTAGTGCCTGCACTAAGATGGTTGGAACGAAGTGCATGAAGTTGCTAATCCAAGCCTAACTGTTGTTTATCCGATACCTTGCCATTTACAAAGCCAATCGTGATGAGTTTGAAGCCATCGGCTTTCCAGAGCAAAGTATAAGCCGGCATCGTGGATTCCATGCCTTCCTTGACAAGTTCTTCCGACATTGAAGTTTTGCCTATAATCGCTTCCACTTCAGCGAGTGTCATACCAGTTTGAATGCGATCGAAATTTGCTTTCGTGATTTTTTCAGGTGCGAGCGCCGTGCGCGCCGTTTGCAGCGTATCGATGCCTTTCTGAATGTCTTTGAACATTTCACTGGCACTGCTGTAACCGGCTTCTTTTGCGGCTTGTTCAAGGCCCCTGCCAAGTAGGACCGTTATCACAACAACCACAACAACAGAAAGGGCGTTAAGACCTGTGCCGACAAAACCCATGACAGGTGAAGCGGCGGCATCGCCGGCAGCCTTAGCATTATTTTTCTGAACGATTTCAACAATGCCTAAGATAAGGCCAACAAGTGCAGGCAGCAGTGCAAACCAGCCTACACAAGGAATCCATGCAATGAGAATGGCAATAATACCGAGGATGAGAGATGCAATACCCACAGGAGCTCGCCTCCTTTTTTGGTTTGGTTTTTGTTTGTTTTTCGACGTTGGAATATAGTGAATTATTCGAGCGAAACTAGAAACTAAATGTTAATTGCTTCACCATAAGCGTCAGCCGCAGCTTCCTTGATGGCTTCAGAAAAAGTCGGGTGTGCATGAACGGTATGGTGAATCCAATCCGCTGTGGCTTCAAGTTTGCGTGCAATGCCAAGCGAGGCAATCATCTCCGTGGCTTCGTAACCAATGATATGGGCGCCTAAAAGGTCACCATATTTAGCATCAAAAATGAGTTTGACCATGCCCTCGGTATGCCCGGCGGCTGTGGCTTTGCCAGAGGCTTTGAAAGGAAAGCGTCCGATTTTGACCTCATAGCCCTGTTCTTTGGCTTGCTTTTCTGTCAGACCAATGTGAGCCACAGAAGGTTGGCAATAGGTGCAAACTGGGATTTCCATCGGGTCGAGCGGTTGAACATCAAGACCGGCGATTTTCTCAACACAGCGAATGCCTTCAGCAGAGGCTTTGTGTGCCAGCAGCATACCGCCTGCTACATCACCAATGGCATAAACCCCTTCTACATTAGTGCGACCAAATTCATCGACTTTAATAAAGCCACGCTCGGTTTTGACGCCAACTTCTTCCAAGCCGAGATTTTCGATATTGCCTGTTAGACCGATAGCGACAAGGCAGTAATCAGAAAGCAGTTCTTTTTGTTTGCCATTGCTATCCGTAACGATGGTTTTGACTTTTTCGCCTTCGACGCATGCCGATTCAACTTTTGCGCTGGTCATGATGGTAATGCCTTGCTTTTTGAAGTCGCGTGTAAGGAGTGTGGCAATTTCTTCATCTTCGTTGGGCAAAATTTGCGGCAGGGCTTCAATGAGTGTAACCTGTGTGCCGACAGCATTGTAGAAATAAGCAAATTCTACACCGATAGCGCCTGCGCCAATAATGGTAAGTGTCTCTGGCTTTTCTGGTAGAATCATGGCTTCATAACTTGTAATGATGCGCTTGCGATCGACAGGGACGGTGGGGATAGAGCGCGCCTTTGTGCCCGTAGCAAGAATCGTGTAAAGCGAACTAATTTTTTCGGTTGAGCCATCGTCAGCTTTGATTTCAATTTCATGTGCAGAAAGCAACTTGCCGAATCCTTTTTTAACCGTGATTTTATTTTTTTTCATAAGGTATTCCACGCCCTTTGCCATTTGCGCAGCGACATCACGGCTGCGTTTAATGATTTGCGCAAAGTCAATGGACATATTCTCAAACTTAATACCGAAAGTGCTGGCATGTTTGAGCGTATTGAGAAGTTCTGCATTTTTGAGGAGTGATTTTGTCGGGATGCAGCCCCAATTCAGACAGACTCCACCGAGCGTAGGCTCTTTTTCAATCACGCAGGTTTTATAGCCAAGTTGTGAGGCTCGGATGGCAGTTTCATATCCGCCAGGTCCTGAACCGATAATTGCAACATCAAAATCGTAATGGTGAGAGGGCTTGTTAATGGCTTGTTTAGACATAGATAATGCGTTAGTTTTATTCGCAAAAAATTGAATGCAGCGCAAGAAAACGAGCTTGTTGTGCTCAAAAATGCACTGACAGACAGCAGCAAATATACGGCTTTTGAAAAAGAGTTAGGTGAAGCTAACGCCGAAGCAAATTCAACATTCAGAGAAATGAGCCAACATCAAATCGGCAACATAATCCCCGAAATACACATTGACGACTATATCTATGACCTGCCAGAAGAGCAAATTGCAACAGCGCCGCTGCCTGAACGTGACCAAAGTAAATTGTTGATGGTGCAAGCAAAAACAGGTGAAATATCGCATCATCATTTTTCTGATTTGCCCGACCTGCTGCCTGCTGAAACATTACTTGTCTTCAACAATTCCAAAGTGATTGCGGCACGATTAGCGCTAAAAAAACAGAGCGGCGGTAAGGTAGAAGTGCTATGTGTAGAGCCAAGTGAGCCAAATTCTGACATTGCTCTGGCACTGCTGGCAAAAGGAGCTGTAAAGTGGAAATGCTTATTGCATGGCAGGAATCTCAAAGCGTTGATGACGCTAAGCACAAGTGTGATGCATCAAGCAAAGCCACTTTTGCTCAAAGCCACGTTAGTCGAGAAGGGAATGGAATCTACGCTGTGCTTTGAATGGCAGCCAAAAGAACTCCCCTTCTTGGAAGTCTTAGAGGCTGTTGGGAAAGCACCACTACCGCCATATCTGAAGCGTGAGCCAACTCGGAGCGACAAGCTGCGCTATCAAACGGTTTATGCAAAAAGTGAAGGATCGGTGGCTGCACCGACAGCAGGACTGCACTTTACGCCAGCGGTACTTGAACGCTTGCGACAAAAGGGCGTGAGTTCAGCAGAGCTGACGCTACATGTTGGCATGGGCACATTTAAGCCTGTTCAACAAAGTAATGTGCAGCATCATGTAATGCACGCAGAGCAAATTAGCGTCCCAAAGCAAACCTTACTGACGCTGCATAATCATATCGAGAAAGGAAAGCCCGTAGTTGCTGTGGGTACAACCTCAATGCGCGTTTTGGAATCGCTTTACTGGTTCGGTGTGAAGTTGCTGCTCAAAGACAATAAAGTGCTGCACAAAAGCATAATGAATGTGGAGCAGTGGGAGGCTTATACTTTAGCATCGCAACTAAGCACGTTGCCAGCAACGGTTCAGGGTTTGGAGGCGGTATTGGAGTGTCTACAAAAACACTCGCTTGATGGGCTCTCTGGCAAGACGCAATTGATAATTGTGCCCGGCTATCGCTACATGATGTGTGATGGCTTAATTACCAACTTTCATCAGCCACGCAGCACACTGATTTTACTGGTGGCGGCATTCTTAGGTGGAGAGCTCTGGAAAAAAGTCTACAACGAGGCTTTGCAGAACGGCTATCGTTTCCTAAGTTACGGAGACTCATCACTGCTTTGGCGATAGCGCACAGCGCAACTCATCAATCGGGGCGAGAAAACTTAAGAAACCCATAACTCCTAACTACAAATGGCAATATCCCACGCAAAAAGCGACTCTCAGCTGAATCATCTGCTAAAGGTGACAAAACTTACACTGTTAGGCGAACTAATCGGCAGTGTGCTGCATGAACTTAATCAGCCTCTGACTGCGATGAGCATTGATGCAGGCTACCTAAAAATGCTAGCAGAAAAGTCGGGCGAAGTAACTGCAGAGATGCTGCACCAAATCGGTGATGATATTGAGAGCGATATTGCACGGTTTCAGAAAATCACTGAACATTTGCGCACTTTTGCTTACGAACGAGAAAAGACCTTGCAGACAAATCTCAAAAGCGCAGTGGAAAACGTGATGGGGCTGATTGGTGAGCAATTTCGTGCACGTGCAATTCGTTGGACATACAACCAAGAAGAGAATTTGCCACTAGTCACAATCGATATAATTGAGCTGGAATATATTCTGCTCAATCTCTTTCTCAATGCACGCAAAGCTATTGAAGTGCGAGAAAGACTTTTCCCAGAAAAACCTTTTCAAAAATATCTGTGTCTAAAAGCATGGTCTAGTTCAGAGGGGATATCGATGCTTGTCAAAGATTCAGGACTAAGTCTTGCGCAGATAAATCTTGATAAACTTGGTCAGCCTTTTGCAACTGCGCAAGTCGAAGACGAGATACTCTATTACAGTCTGTTCCTTGTCTCAGAGATTCTCGAAAAAATTGGGGGCAAGTGGCAAGTGCATGACAATCTTAATGATGAAGGTGTGGGAAATGCCATAGAACTGCTCCTGCCTGCAAGCACATCGACATGAGAAAAGTGTGTAAGTGTAAAGTGTAAGGTGTCAAAAAAAAAGTTGATACTGCTAAGAATATCTCTATGAAACGTGGACAATTACAAGAGGTGCGAAAACAAAATGCTGCTGCAACTCAGAGCAAGCAGGCTGAAAAAACATCTGAGAAAAGCAAGGTGAAAATTTTGCTGGTCGATGATGACCGGCGCATACGCGAGAGTTTTTCGCGTGCATTGACCTTGGCAAACTACCAAGTCTTTACAGCAAAATGTGGCGCAGATGCTATCGCACTCTTCGAAAAAGAACGCCCTGAGATTGTCTTGCTCGATATTCGACTGCCAGATATCGATGGCTTTGATGTGCTAAAAGAAATTCGTGCAAGAGATGAACTGGCAGAAACACTCTTCATCACTGGACACGGTGATATGAACCTTGTAATCAGTGCGATGCGTGCTGGAGCGTCCGATTTTATTCCAAAGCCGCTGCAGCTGGAACATGTCATTGAGCTGATTGGATTAGCGCAAAAGCGGCGTGAAAAGAAATTGAAAGCTGCAGCAGGACTATCTGTGCAAGTAACGCAAGCAAAAAAAGTCGAAGTCAGAGCATTTGGTAATCTGTGGATACGTCTTGGCAAGAAAGTTGTCATGCAGCGCGATTGGCTCTCACCAAAAACACGCGATGTCTTTAAGATACTCCTACTTAATCACCGCAAAATTTCAAGAACGGAGGAATTCTACGAAATTCTCTGGCCAGAAACACGGCGAGAGAGTGCAGAGATTGGACTCTACACAGCTATTTCTGCAATTCGGCGAATGTTTGAGCCTGAACTGGCGTCAGCAAAAGACTCACAATATGTGCTCAATCATAGTGGCGGGTATGAATTACGCTTAGGCACCAGTGAAAGTGATTACGACTATGATGTCGAGCATTTTCTCAAACTGTGCGCACAGAGTCGAAACACAAATAGCGTGGAGCCACTGCGTGTAGCAGTTGAACTCTATACCGATGATTTTCTCAAAGATGATGTCACACTCACGCCTATCGTAGAAGAGCGTGAGCGACTGCAGGAGGTGTATTTCAAAGCGCTCATCACACTGGCTCGCAACGATCTTGCAGCAAACCGCTTAGATGAAGCCCTGTACTACGGTCAGAAAATCACCAAAGCAGATCCACTCTACGAAGCTGGCTACGAGATACAGATTGATGCCTACCTCAGACAAGGTTATGCTGCAAAAGCAAAGCGTATCTTGGAGACATGTCGCACCATATACTTGGAAGAACTTGGTGTGCCCGAGCCACAGCGTTTGTCGCTGCTGTTACAAAGGGGTGGGAAGGCATAAGAGCAATAAAAATAAAAAAATGAAGTTGCGCCCGTAAGCCGAATTCTGTTTCCTTGAACGCTCAAGGAGGCAGCCATTTCTCTGATGCGACTTACCCAGAGACTCCCACCACTGAAGTGGATTGAGCTGGCTACTCTCTTTTCAGCGTGTGCTGAAAAAGCCTCTCTACTTAGTCTTGCATCGGAGAGGTTTGCATAGCTTACCCCATTACTGGAGTAACTGGTGGTCTCTTACACCGCCTTTTCACCCTTACCGCAGATGTGCTGCGGCGGTATGCTTTCTGTTGCACTCTCTGTCGAGACGCGATTGCTCGCGCTCGCCCGAACTTGTGCCCTCGCAGAAGAGAGCCTTGTTCGGCATCCTGCCATGTGATGTTCGGACTTTCCTCAGCAGTAGTATAAACACTGCCGCGGCTGCCACAGCGCAACTTCACACAAAATTTACGAAAGCATAAAAAAGAGTTTCACGAAGAAATTAAATTAACAAAAACAAATATCTTGCACGCCCAGATGTGGCGTGAGCACCTAAACAGATGAATGATATTCATTCTATTCTATGCTAACACAAGCATCTAAACAACAAACAACTCATACTGCTCAAGAAGCAGATACCTCTGTTCAACTCAAGCAGCAGGCAGGAACAGCTACACGCTTGATGTCACTCGATGTCTTTCGTGGGCTCACGATGGTGCTTATGACCGTTGTAAATAATCCGGGCAGTTGGACTTATGTCTATCCACCCCTGCGGCATGCAGAGTGGAATGGCTGGACAATTACCGATCTTGTTTTTCCCTTCTTCATCTTTATTGTCGGAGTAGCAATTCCGTACGCACTATCAAAGTACCGTGAGTCTGAATCACATCAAGCCATTTACCTCAAAATTTTGCGGCGCGCAGCTACACTGTTTCTCCTAGGCTTGATTTTGGCAGGCTTTCCAAGTTTTGACTTGACAACGATTCGCATCATGGGCGTCTTGCAACGTCTGGCACTCTGCTATCTCTTTGCGGCATTGCTGTTTCTGCATACGAACACGAGAACACAGTGTGTCATAGCTGTGCTTTGCCTTGTTGTGTATGAACTCTTGATGCAAATCCCAGTGCCTGATCGAGATACGCTCTTGCAAACCAAGGATGACAATTTTGGAGCATGGCTCGATCGCACCCTCTTTGGGACAGCACATCTGTGGAAAGCAGCTAAGACTTGGGACCCCGAAGGCTTGCTATCGACTATACCTGCGCTAACAAATGCGATTGCAGGCATGATGACAGGCACGCATCTGCGCTCACAGTCTGAGCCACTCGAGAAAGTTGCAGCAATCTTCTTTGCGGGGGCAATCTTGCTAGGCATTGGTGGCGCACTGGATTGGGTCATTCCAATTAACAAAAATATGTGGTCGCCCTCGTATGCTGTGTTTACAACAGGCTATGCACTCGTCGTGCTGGGAATGTGTTACTATGCTATAGACATCAAAGGATGGAAAAAGTGGGCGGAGCCGCTTGTGGTGTTTGGTGTCAATGCGCTGTTGCTCTTTTTCGGCTCAGGTATTTTAGCGCGTGTAATGGGCGGCCTCATCCGTTTTACAGTAAATGATGAACTGCTGTCGCTGCAGCAGTTCATCTACAAACATCTTTTAGCAGTATGGGCGGGGAATATGATCGGGTCATTGCTATACCCACTACTCTTGATTACTGCTTGGTACGTGGTCTTACGTGCGCTGTATAAACGCAACTGGATTTGGAAAGTCTAAGTTTGCACACGCTAAAATCGCCAGCGCACAAAGGCTTCGATGGCTTCATATTCAGCAAGACCCAGCTGGTCGTAAAGCTTAGCCGTATATCGGTTACGGTCTTCTGCGCGTTGCCAAAAACTCGCGGCTGTCTGCACCAGGGAAGCGTGCACTATCTTTTTGCGATTGATGTTTGAAAATAGCGCGCCGTTTGCGCAAAAGCTCATCAGGCTGAGCGGCACTGCCATCTCGATTTCAGCTAAATCCCACTCTTGCCAAGCGCCACGGTAGAGCCAGACATAACAATCCTTCAGCCAATCGTGGTGCTTGAGACGCTCAATGGCTTGAAAGAGTGCATCCAAGCACACACGATGCGTGCCGTGTGGATCAGACAGATCGCCTGCAGCGTAGATTTGATGTGGTTTAACACGCTCCAAGACCTCGATCATAATTTTGATATCATCTTCAGAGAGGGGTTTTTTCTTGATGCGACCAGTTTTGTAGAAAGGTAAATCAAGAAAATAGATGCGTGATTCAGGAACGCCGCAGTACCGACAAGCCGCTTTGGCTTCACCAAGACGAATCAGGGTTTTGATTTTTTGAACAGCTTCGGAGTCAACATCGGTTGGGGCTTTCTTGCGCAGCGAATCAGAGACTTCTTGATAGATTCTCTGGGCGGCTTGACTGTCTTGCAACCCGAAGGCAGCGTTGAAGTCACGCACAAAGTCAGCAAAGCGCAGGGCATCTTCATCAAAAACGGCAATGCTGCCTGAGGTTTGATAGGCAACATGCACTTCGTGTCCTTGATCAACCAAACGAATGAAAGTACCGCCCATGGAAATGACATCATCATCAGGATGTGGGCTAAAAATAAGCACACGCTTAGGGAAGGGTTTGGCACGTTCGGGACGGTTGCTATCGTCAGCATGAGGCTTGCCGCCGGGCCAGCCTGTAATGGTACGCTGCATCTGATTGAAGACATCGATATTGACCGTGTAAGCACTGCCGCGCTCCGTGAGCAAATCGCCCATGCCATGCTCGCGATAGTCTTCATCGGTAAGTTTCAAAATGGGCTTCGCTAATGTTTGCGAAAGCCAGACCACTGCAGCACGCGTGAGCTTTTCCGTCCATTTTACTTCACCAAGCAGCCATGGGGTCTTGATACGGGTAAGCTCTGCAGATGAAGCCGTATCGAGCACAATCGTAACATTAGGATGCTCTTGCAGGAAGGAAGCTGTAACACTTTCAGTTACAGGACCCTCAACGGCTTTGCGAACAATACTTGCTTTACCTTCGCCCCATGCCATCAAGATAATGCGCCGCGCTTGCAGAATAGTGCCGACGCCCATGGTGATAGCTCTGCGTGGGACATTTTCTTCTCCAAAAAAGTCGCTTGCAGCATCCAGACGCGTGATGCGGTCGAGCGTAACAAGGCGCGTGCGGGAGTCTTTCTTTGAGCCCGGCTCATTGAAGCCAATATGACCAGTACGACCAATCCCAAGAATTTGCAGATCAATGCCACCAGCCGCTTGAATCTTGCCTTCATACATCGCGCAGTATTCAGCGACTTTCTCACGCGGTACTGTGCCATCAGGAATGTGAATGTTTTCAGGTAAGATGTCAATATGATCAAAAAGGTACTCGTGCATGAACCTCACATAGCTTTGCAGCGAATCTGGCGACATCGGGTAATACTCGTCGAGATTAAATGTGATGACATTCCTGAACGACAAGCCTTCTTCACGATGCATACGCACAAGTTCTTCATAGACGCTAGTCGGAGTGGAGCCTGTAGCCAAGCCAAGCACTGCAGGCTTGCCCGTACTTGCTTTTTGGCGAATCAGGTCTGCAATTTCCTGCGCAACAGCACGTGAAGCTGATTTCGAGTCGGGATAAATTACCGTAAAGATTTTTTCAAGGCGCCGAGCGTCTTTGCTTGCAAGTGTTGAGTGCTCTGAATCAAGTTTAGGTGCAAGATGTATCATGTTTCAAGAAGCGATTGAGACAAGAAATTTTATGTATGTCCAGGTGCGAAGTTCCAAAGAATTATGATTTTTTCAAATAAGTGTTATTTTCGCGCAAAACACTAAACAAACAAGATGAGCAAAGCAAGTATCTCTAAAGCCATTTTCTGCAGGATCAATAACAAAAACAAGCCAAATCAAGCCTACCAAACTGCGCCCGATGCGCCTTCCAAACTGTACCAGATACGATGTGTGATGTGTCGCCAGCCTTTTAAGCACATTACTTAGTAAATCATAGTAAATCACATCTTCAGTAAGCCACATCATTGGTCTAAAATCAACATGTAACTCCATCATAAAGTATACAAAGGAGAATGCACATGCATTACTACAATAGTCAAGAAAAGTGTCGAGTCTTTGCTCGACGCTGGAGCAGATTTCTCACCAGCTTGTGTCTTGTTGCACTATTGCTTTACCCCATAGCAACATCGGCGCAACAGTTGCGCTACAGCATTAGCGGCAAGGTGCTCGAGAGTGCTACGCGTCAACCAATTGCAGGGGCAACCGTGCGCATTGAGAACACGGTGCTGGGCGTGCCAACAGATCGTGACGGTAACTTCAGCTTGACAGCGAGCTTACAGCCGGGCAATTATGTTCTGAGTGTCAGCTACATTGGGTTTAAGCGCAAACAGGTTCGCTTTACGCTTGGCGACAATAGTCAAGTCAAACTCGATGATATTTTGCTCGATGAAGATGCAGCACGTGCAGAAGAAGTAGTGGTAACAGGTGCATCCGTACTGACAAGTAAGAAAGAACTCGGCAATGCAATTTCCACAGTAACAGCTAAAGAACTTCAGAACGGGGCAGCGCAGCAAATTGATCAAGCCTTGCAAGGCAAAATTCCGGGGGCAATGATTAACCAAAATTCAGGAAACCCGGGCGGCAGTATCTCGATCCAACTGCGTGGCGCAAATACCATCTTGGGAAATACTGAACCCCTCTATATCGTTGATGGGGTCATCGTCAACAACGACCGCAACGTGCTCTTAAACTTGGGCGGATACGCACAAAATCGCTTGGTAGATTTGAACCCAAACGACATTGAGCGTATTGAGGTGGTCAAAGGCGCAGCAGCCGCAGCGATTTACGGCTCACGTGCTAACAATGGTGTGATTCAAATTTTTACGAAACGCGGCTCTGCAGGCGACCCCAAAATCGAATACAGCACTCGATTTAACTTTGATCAAGTGCGCAAACGCTTACCGATTAACGACTATCCTTTTCTTGACCCAGTAGGCACCCCAAACCAGCGACCAACACAGCGCTTCGATTATCAAGACTTTTCTTTCAAAATGCTTATGGTACGGAGCAATATCTCTCCGTGTCAGGTGGGACGGGCAACACAAACTACTTTATTTCAGGCTCGTATCTGGGCAATCAAGGCATTATCAAAGGTACGGCAATTCAACGCACCAGTGTGCGTGGCAACCTTGACCAAGTTCTCAACAGTTGGGCACGTGTCTCACTGAATCTCAACTACAACTATACTGAAACACAAGACAAAGCAAATAACGCCACATCAGCTAACGATGGTGTACTCACTGGCTTCGTGGTTGGCAATACTGCAATTGATCCACGACCGAATGCGTTAGGTGAATATCCGAGTACACGCAGCGCAACAGGCATTGCACTTGCAAACCCACTTGAAGTGATCGATCGCTTCCGCTACACACAAGCTACAAATCGGTTCGTGGGCAGTGCGCGGCTCGATATTGCACCCTTTGAAGGATTCGGTGCTGATGCCACGTTTGGCTATGACACCTACACACAAAACGGCATAATTTCTATTCCGCCCGGAAATACATCATTTGACTTTCGCAATGGCTTTCAGCGCTTTGCCACACAAAGCGTACGACAGGTCAATATCGATATCAATGCGCGCTATTCACGCGACTTGACGGATGGGCTAAGATCCACAACGCTTATCGGTGGCACGATGCAATACGATGAGACTGATATTCTCGGCTCACAGACAATCAATACTACACCGAATGTGGAAATTGTCGGTGGAGGCGTAACGACAATAGCAAGTGAGACGCGCGACTTGGTGCGTACGATTTATGGCGCCTTTATTCAGCAGACCTTTGGGCTCTACGACCGCTTCTTTCTCTCAGGGGCAGTGCGCATGGATGCCTCATCGGTCTTTGGCAAAGATGAACGCTTCCAATTCTTCCCGAAAGTCAGTGCCTCATATGTGCTCTCTGAAGAATCATTCTGGAAAGAGTCAGAGCTTGCAAAGACCATTAACAACTTAAAATTGCGTGCGGCACTGGGCTTTTCTGGCGGACTGACTGTGATTGGCGCCTTTGATCGCTTCACAAACTATGCGGCAAGTAACTATGATGGCAAAGCAGCTATTCTGCCTAGTGCGTTGCTTGGATCGCCAACAATTCGACCTGAACGTCAGCGCGAAATCGAAGTCGGTGTCGATGCCACCTTTCTCAATGATCGCATCGGCATTGAAATCACGTACTACGACAAATTGCTGACCGACTTGCTTATTCGGCGCAATGTCGCTGCCTCAACAGGATTCAGTCAGCAACTCGATAATGTCGGCACGGTCTCTAATCGTGGCTTAGAAGTCTTGCTGCGTACAACGCCAGTGCAAACCAATGACTTGCGTTGGGATGCTACTGTGAATTTCTTTTTCAATCGCAATGAAGTGATCGATACCAAAGGTGGCATTATTGCGCTGGGCGTCTATGGCTTTGCTTCAGCCATCAACGGCTACCCACTTGGTGTCTTTTATGCCAGTGCCTATAAGCGCGATGAAAACGGCAACATTCAGTATAGCCCTGATGGCGTACCGCTGCGACAACTCAATCCAAATGGTTCGGTGCAAAACAAAGTTATTGGCGATCCTAATCCAGACTGGCAAGCCACAGTCATCAATGAAATTTCGTGGCGCGAATTTTCACTGCGCTTGCAGATTGATATTCTGCAAGGACGACAGGTGCTAAACTTCACCAACCGCAATGGTGAGCAAAATCAAGTGCTTGCAGGTTACCGTGATGTACTGGAGGGAAGAAAGGCTCCAGGGTACTACACTAATCCACGCTTTGCCACAGAGCCAGAAAATCCGGGGGTCTTTCGCATCATTGAGCATTGGGTAGAGGATGGCTCTTATGTCAAAGTGCGCGAAGCCTCACTGTTTTACAACTTCAGCAATTTCTTCGGCATCCGAAGCGGACAAATTGGCATAATCGGACGCAACCTCTTTTCATTTGACCGCTACAATGGCTACGACCCTGAACTGAACGCCTTTGCGCGTCAGGGTGTGCCAACTGGCGCAGACGATACCGAAACGCCAATTCCACGCAGCATCTCTGTTGCGCTTCGCATCAACTTCTAACAAGATGAACGGAGGAATTCAAAACATGACATACACCTATTCAAAGTCTAAAAAAACATCGGCGCTTCTAATTGCACTGCTCAGTGCGACACTCTGTGCCGGCATGCTGACAAGCTGCACGCTCGATCCAGTTAATCCAAACGCTGTAACTGAAGACAAAGCCCTGACAACGCGTGATGGCATTTTCAACTTAACGGTAGGATTGCAACGCTTCTTTGCCGTTGATGTCATGTCTGCAATTATTCGTACGCCGGGCACAACTAGCCGTGAGCTGGCTGTTACGCGCACATTTATCAATCTGACCGACCTTGAAGCAGGCGGACAAGGCTTGTCAAATGAAAACACCGAGATTTTGGTACTCTTTCAGAACCTGTCGCGTGCACTTGAAATCAGCAATCAGCTTATTCAAGCTGCGCCTAGTGTAACAGCGATTCCTGACAGCACGCGCAATGGAATTTTAGCAATTGCGCATTTGCACAAAGCCATGGCGCTGAGTTATTTCATCCAGTATTTTGAGCAAGTGCCGATTGAAACAGATCGGCGTGAGCGCGCTGTGTTTGCGCCTCGTGCGCAGGTCTTAGCGGCAGCTCTGCGCTCACTTGATGAAGCAGAACAACTCTTTGCACGAGGCAATACTGCGCAACTGCGTGCTTCTGTGCTAAGTTCAGGAATCAATATGCTAAACACAATTCGCGCCTTTAGGGCACGCTGCCACCTGATGGCGGGTAATTTTCAAGCTGCCATTGATGCTGCAAACAGCGTTGATCTCTCAGTACAGTCCAGATTTGTGTATGATGCCGTCAATCCGCAGAATATAATGTGGCTCAATATCTTAACGCTGGGCGCAGGTGCCAATACCGCCGCAACATCGTATGCTTGCCGAGATAGCCTTGGCTTGCCTGCACAGTTCTATGAAGTGGCGGACAGTACCCGGCGCAACTTCTTCTTAGGTGCAACACGGCGTGCTCCAGCCGTAGGAGCTGCTGTACCTCAATTTTTTCACCGCAATCACTTAGGCTTTGGCGCCGTCAATAATGCCGCCATACCGATTTATCGCCCAATTGAGATGATTCTCATTCGCGCTGAAGCCAACGTGCGGCTCGGAAGACTTGCTGATGCGGTCGCAGACATCAACCGCGTGCGTCAAAAGACAGGGCTTGGTAATATCGCATTCAACATTGGAGCCAATCCAACACCCTACACTGGAGCACAAACTGAGCGCGCACTGCTTGACGAAATCTACAAGCAGCGCTGCATTGAACTCTATCTCTCAGGGTTGCGCATGGAAGATGCGCGTCGTTTGGGCATTCCTGGACCGCAGCCCGGTCAGCCAATTTCTGGGACAACACGTACGCGCAACTATTATCCTTATCCACGGCGCGAGCGCGATAACAATCCCAACACACCCCCTGACCCAACGATTTGATAAAGCTCAAGCGTAGTATGCTCTCGAAGCCCGCAATATCGCGGGCTTTTGTACTTTGTATATTTTAGCAACAATAAGGCGCACAAAAGACAGCAAAAGCCCTATGTCGAGAATTGTAATAGGAAACGGTTTGAGTAATTTTGTTTGTTGCTCTTGAAACTTTTAGTCAACTTTAAGCAGAATACATCTATGCACAGGTTTGAACGCTCTATTGAAATCGAAGCTCCAATTGAAAAAGTGTTTCATTTCCATGATGATCCTCAAAACTTGCTTCGGATTACGCCGAAAGATGTCAAAGTAGAATTGCTAAAAGCCACTGCAGCAGGCAAAGGGCAGCAAGTCAGTATTGTAGTTACACAGTTCGGATTTTTCAAAAGCCACTGGGATGTAGAAATCACTGAATATGAACCGCCGCACCGCATGGTTGATGTGGCAAAGCATAGCCCATTTCGTAAGTGGCGACAAGAACGACGCTTCGAGAAACTCGATGAGCAGCGCACACGAATGACTGATTACGTGGAATATGAGGTGCCAGTAGAATCCATTACCGATCTTTTTGCAAGACGCTTCATTGAAAAAGAAATAGAAAAGATGTTTAAGCATCGTCAAGAGATGACAAAAGAGCTGATTGAAGAGCGTGAGCGAGCCACGGCCCCTGCAACAATTTCTTAACATAAAAAACTTGAACTCTCAACCCGACTCGAGTTAAATTTCTACAAAAACTTATCGCGCAAAAAGTATGTCTGAATCGCAAGAAAGAGGTGGGCTAACTCCGCAAGAATGGAAAGATTTGCAGATGCAAATCGCAGAACTCTTCGACATTACCCTGCGCTATGCTGAGATTGTTGCTAAAGAAAGTGATAAAGTCTGGGATAGAGATCGACCGAAGTTTGTGAAATCAAAAGAAAACTCTGTCGACGAAGCGCTCGCTGAATATCAAAAACGCTTGCGTGAGTTCGAAGATGAACGACAGAAAGCCTACGAAAAAAATTATAGCCGCATCAAAGCCGATAGTTTTGATCGTGTCGTAAAAATTGAAAAGTATGTCGAGCGGCTTGCGGCAGCTGTTGGGGTCAATTTCTCTGTCGGTCTCGACCGAAAAAAATAAACTCTTCAAAGCCTAAGCGCTGTAGAAAGGTGCATGGCTTTTACTTTGCTCCCTACTTGACGCAAACCATATTGCAACTGCAAAAGACAGCCGGGATTAGCGGTTGCAACAATCTCTGCCCCTGTTGCAGCAATAGCACGAATTTTTTTCTCCAACAATTGCTCCGAAAAGTGAGGCTGCAAGAGATTGTAAATCCCGGCGCTGCCGCAGCACTCTGGCGAGTTAAGTTCAATCACCTGAGCAAACTTGCGCCGAAGCAACTCGCGTGGCTCGCGGCGAATCCTTTGACCATGCTCCAAATGGCAGGCATCTTGATAGGTAACTTTCATTGCAATTTTCTTCGGCTGAAAATCGCGTGCCAGCAGAACTTCAGACAAATCACGCACGCGCTGTGAAAACGCACTTGCCTCGGCGTGCTCAGGTTCATCAGGCAAGAAAAGGTCAGTGTAATGTTTCATCATTGCACCACACCCTGCAGAATTAACTACAATCAGTTCCGTACCAGCAAATGCGCGCAGGTTCTCACGAGCTAAGGCTTTGGCTTCTTTGAGAAAACCATTATGCGCATTTAGTGCACCACAACACACTTGCATTGCTGGCACAACAACATCCAAACCTACACTTTGCAAAAGCGCAACCGTCTCCCAGTGCACATCAGCAAAGGCGGTGTTCATAATGCAGCCTGAAAGAAAAAGCACACGCTCTTGCACTGAAGATGTAGGATTGAGGTAAGTATCATCAAAAAACTTGTGCGAAAACGTGGGTGCAAGTTGGTAGAGTCGCCGCAATGACTTTGGCAGAAGCAGCGCTAAAGGTAAGCGTTGAGAGAGCGAAAGCAAACGAGAGACGCGTTTGAAAAAGTCTCGGGCTAGTGAAAAGCCTTGTCATGGCAAAAGAAAGCAATCGCGTGGTAAGTGAGGGGCGTTGAGCGTGTTGCTCAACCACCAGCGTCTTTGCGGACTCAAAAATTTTTCATACTCTACACCAGCAGGACATGCGGTTTGACAAGCAAGGCAGCCCAAGCATGTATTGACCGAATCCGAGATGTCCGATAGCGCTTCTTCAGAAGAAAGGGTGCCTTCGAAGAGCGCTCGTGTAAGTTGAATGCGTCCGCGTGGCGAATAACGCTCAAGTTCAGTGAGAGCGTAAGTCGGGCAGTGCGGCAAACAAAACCCACATTGCATGCAGTTCAAAAGCATCTCATCCGTAACAAGCGGCAACGCAACGGATAGAGGAGTTGAGGCTTGGGCATCGGCTTTTTCTGCGTGTGAGTTTGAGTCGAGTGTGATAGCAGGCTGAGCGTGTGTGTCGGGCATATCGGAACAAAAGTTTAGTAATACTGAGAAGTAGACTGACAACAAAAAAAGTGAGGCTAAGCCGTTTTTAGGTGCTGCATGTGAGACAAGTGCAAGAAGTTGTAGTATGTTGAAAAAGTATGCGCTCACAACCTTGTTGCTGGTGCAAGCGCACACGCAATGCGTAAGCTATTTTCAGAGCTTTTCTAAAATGAACTGTGTCATCAATTGATGTAGATGAAAGCGCGCTGGTCCACGAATGCCATGATATTGCTCAGGGTAGAACATCGCTTGGAAAGGCTTGCCGAGTTCTTGCAGTTTCTTTGCAAGAGCAGTAGAGTTCTGGAAATGCACATTGTCATCCAGTGTGCCATGAATTAAGAGAAAATTGCCTTTAAGTCGATCGGCGTAGGTTAAAGGCGCAGAAATTTCATAGCCTTTCGGATTGCGCTGCGGGGTATCCATGTAACGCTCGGTGTAAATCGTGTCGTAAAATTTCCAGTGCGTAACGGGGGCGCCAGCAATACCTGCCTTGAAGACTTGCTCTGCGAGCGAATTGCCATAGGTCATACACATCGACGCCATATAACCGCCATAACTCCATCCATAAATGCCGATGCGGCTTTTATCGACAAACGCAAGTGAAGCAAGAAACTTTGCGCCAGAGACTTGATCTTCTGTTTCAGCAATGCCCAACTTTTTGTAAGTGAGTTTCTTAAAAGCAGCACCACGAAAACCTGTACCGCGGTTGTCGACACTAAAGACCAAGTATCCTTGTTGCGTCAGATAGTGATACCAAAGGTTAATGGCGCCCCATGCGTTGCGCACGGTTTGTGAGCCAGGACCGCCATAGACATGCATGAGTACGGGATATTTTTTGGTTGAGTCAAAGTCTGCAGGCACAAGTAGCCATGCATTGAGTTCGACTCCACTAGCATTTTTGAATGTAAGAAACTGCGCTTTGCCCATGCGATATTCAGAGAGGGTTTTTTCCAAAGCCGCATTGTTTTCCAATTCACGCACAAGTGAGCCATCTTTTTTGCGTAGGTAAAACTTCGGTGGTGTGCTGACGCTTGAATAGGTGTGGTAGTAAAGTGAGCCATCGGGAGAAAACTCGGCGCTATGCGTGCCGGGCTCTGAAGTAAGTTTCTGCATCTGTGAGCCATCGAACTTCACCGAATAAAGATGACGCTCTAAGGGACTGTCTTTTGCGGAAGTAAAATACAGCGTTTGGTTGGGCTCATCAACATAGAGCAGTGCATCATCATCAAAATCGCCTCTGGTAAGTTGGGCTTTGAGCACGCCATCGTAGCCGTAAAGATAAAAGTGCTGATAGCCATCACGGTCAGAGCTCCAAATGAACGCATCTGAATTTTTGAGAAAGTAATAGCCATTATTTTCTACTTCTACCCATGCATCGCTGCGCTCGGTAAGCACAAGTCGTGAGCTTTTTTGCTCAAGGTCGTAGAAGAAAAGTTCTAACACATTTTGCTGACGATTCAGACGCTGGTAAGCAAGGCGCTTTGAGTCGGGTAGCCAGTCAAGGCGTGGGATGTAGATGTCAGTGTTTTCAGCAAGGTCAATAAAGACAGGCTGCGGTCGGCGGCTGTCGACGCTTACGACACCGATTTTCACTAGCGAGTTTTTATCACCAGCTTTGGGGTAGCGGTATTCAAGAAACGAAAGATAGAGTGAATCATACTGAGTGATTTTGAACTCGGGCACTTGACTTTGGTCAAGGCGCCAAAACGCAATGTGCTTTGAGTCCGGTGACCACTGCCAGCCATCAATGATGGAAAATTCTTCTTCGTAGACCCAATCAAAGACACCGTTAAGGATATTAGCGTTGCCGTCGCGTGTCAGTTGAGTTTCTCTGCCAGTCGCAATGTCGTAGACGAAAAGGTTTTTATTGCGTACATAACCCACCTTTTTACCATCGGGTGAGAGTTTGACGATTTCATAATCGCCTTTGATGCGCGAGAGTTTTGTAACGAGGTTAGTTTTGCGGCTATAGAGATAGACCTCACCACCGGTTTTGAGTCGTCGTGCTGGAAGTGCGCCTGTCAGCAAAATGTGCTCTTTGTCGCTGCTAATTTCAAAGTGCGCAAAGTCAATTGGTCGACCGAGAAATTTCAAGTCTTCGCTACGAGCAAGCACTTCCTTTTCACCACTGAGCGCATTGACAAGGACGATGCTGACGGTCTTTGTAGCCTCATCAGCTTCGATTGCCGCATAGGTTGTACCGCTAAACCAATTGAAGCCTTGCACAAAGCGCGGCAAAAGTTTGCGCGATTTGAAAATTTCCTCAAGCGTAAAAGATTTTTCTTGTGCAAAACTGTGGGTAGAGATCCAAAGGAAAATGAGCGAAAAAACAAGACGCATCATGGTTGTAATTGAGTTGATTGCTCAGATGTGTGTTGAAAAGTGTTTGAGAACAGTGTCTGCCATTCCTTACTGGAAAGATACGATTTTGGGTTCAGCGTAGTGGGCACTTTCTGTGTCAGTGCTGCGCGTTCAGCTTGTGAAGGGTGCGTGGAAAGCACCGCAGGAATTTCAAAACTGCTGCTGCCGATGCGCTCAAGCAAGCGTGGCAAGGCTTGTACATCGAGACCAGCCTTGTGTAGAATATGCAGTGCAAACTCATCGGCTTCAAGTTCTTCGTGGCGGCTGTAGGAGAGATCGAGCAAAGTCGAGCTTTGACTGAGCAAGATGCCAGACAGTCCTTGCATGTCGCCAAACAAGAGTAAAAATGTAGCACTAAGCAGGGCGTTGCGGAGCAATCTTTTAGAGCCGTGTCGCAGTGCCACATGCCCGGCTTCATGTGCAAGTAAGCCAAAAAACTCGCTTTCAGTTTGAATAGAATCCATGATGCCACGGTAGAGCACGATGTAGCCACCGGGCAGGGCAAAGGCGTTTTTAACTTCTTTATTTTCTACAATCATAACATTGAGATGCAGTGCGCTATCGCCATGCCAGGTGCGTATGAGCTGGGCGCATTTTTGAAGTGTTGCCTTAACGGCAGAGTCTGTCGCAAGGCGCTGCGTGCGCAGAAAATCGGCAAGAGCCGCTTCGCCCATGGCACGTTCAAGTTCAGGCGGGACATGAGCAGCAGAGTACGAGACCAGTGCATTGAGTCCGACCGTGAAAAAGAATATCCCCAAGATAGACAGCACGCCAAAAAAAATTAGGGCACGCAAATAAAACGGTGTCTTAAAGTCAGGGCTTGCCTTGAAGAACCCATGTTGCTCAAGTGCAGCAATACCGGCGCGATCAGATAGCATGATAACGCCATCAGGAAGCAGTGCTGATGTAATTTTGACAAATGCCGTGTTAGGTTGCTCCGTTACTTGAAATGCACCAGCTAGCAACTCTAAACTTGAAGTAGTGTCTTCAATGCGCAAGCCACTTGGTGCGATATGCAGCACAATGGGCTCAGGTGTTGAAGCGTTTTTACGAAAGAGTTGTGCTGCGCCTTGCCAAGTCAAAGAGGTTTCAGTTGTCATGTGCGAGCATCATCTTAACGAAAGTTAGTGTTTTGGATTTTATTTTTTCGTATAAATTTCGATCCGCTGTGCAACAATCTTCAAACTGTGCGACAAAATGCGACAAAAGATATGCAGCAGAAGAAGCCTAACTTAATTTTTCTTACGGGATTTAGCACCGCAGGAAAATCAACGATTGGTCCAATCCTTGCAAACTCTCTTGGCTTTGATTTTGTCGATATTGATAAAGCCATTACTGAAAAGGAGCAAAAGTCGGTAGTAGAAATTTTTAGTGAAAAAGGCGAGGCTTATTTCCGACAGTTGGAATATGAATTGCTGCAAAAGTACGCACAAACAGAAAATCTCGTTGTAGCACTCGGCGGCGGAACCTTAGAAAACGATCGAAGTTTTGAAGTCGTCAAGGCATCGGGGACGCTCATTTATCTCAAATCTGATGTGGAGACCCTTGCTCGGCGGCTTTCAAACAAAGATGATCGACCGCTGATGAAAGCAGAAAATGGTGAGCGACTCTCCAAAGAGGCATTGCGCCAGCGTATTGAACAAATGCTGATGAACCGCGAAGAGCGCTATCAAAGCCATGCTCTGATTTGTATTGCGACCGATCAGAACCCGATTGGGAGAACAGTCGAGACCTTAACGCGCCAGATTGAGCGATATCTCAAAGCGCAATCGAGTCAAATAGACCAGACGGGCGGCGGTATTCCGTGCGCAAACCAATGAGCAAGGTCATTTTTACACACGCACTTTGCAGCGACCTAGCAGCGCACTTCGAAAAAAATGCTATTCCAAAAAAACTTGTGCTGTGTATAGATGAGACAGTTGATCGTTACTTTGGCACAGTGTTAGGTCTAGAACTGCGAAAGGAAAGTTTTACGCTGCATAAAAGTGTCGTGCCTGCAAGTGAGCGCTGCAAGTCGCTTGCGGTGGCAAATAGACTCTACGGTGAATGGGCAAAGGCAGATGTAGACAGAAACTACACCGTTGTAGCCGTAGGCGGCGGCGTTGTTGGTGATTTAGCGGGATTTGTGGCGGCAAGTTATATGCGAGGCTTGCGCCTTGTGCAGGTGCCAACTACGCTACTTGCCATGGTCGATTCTGCAATCGGAGGCAAGGTCGCGCTGAATCATCCAGCAGGAAAAAATTTGATTGGATTTTTCTACAAAGCCGATGCAACACTTATTGATGTTGCATTTCTGCGCTCACTGCCAGAGCGTGATATGTATTCAGGCTTAGCTGAAGTGCTCAAGTACGCTTTGATTGGCGACGAGAAATTTTTGACCTTCTTTGAAAAAAAGTTTGAGGAATTTCTTGCGCAGCGACCTGCCTTGCTTACCGCTATAAAAAAAAGCGTTGCCGCAAAGCAGCGCATCGTAAAAAAAGATTTCAAAGAAACAAGCAACTTACGGGCGGTGCTCAACTTTGGGCACACCTTCGCTCATGCTCTGGAAAAACTTGCACGCTATAAGTACTTACGTCATGGTGAAGCCGTGCTCTTCGGCATGCTTTGTGCATCGGCACTCTCGCATCGCATGGGAAAAATTTCGTCAGACGAATTGCAGCGCATTGTGCATGTCGTATCGCGCTTCAAAATCAAAGAGACAATCGTGAAGGCTTACTTTCTTGGACAAAGTGAACGAGCAATTACAGAAGCGATGCAAGCCGATAAGAAAAAGCAGAATAATAGCCTGCGTTTCGTGTTACTGGAGAAAATTGGTAAAGCGTATCTATCAGATGAGCCGATAGAGAAAGAGCAAGTGTGCAATGCAATAAAAAGACGCGAAAGCGATGTGGAGAGCTAAACATAAGTTTTAAGTCAGACCGCGGCATGTCGCACTCGCAAAAAGATACACCGATAAAAATCATTGGGCGTTGGTTTTATCGCATTGTGCTAACGCTAATTATCGTGCAAATTTTGTTAGCCTTAGGTGCGTGGGCGAAAAGTTGTTTTTACTTCTGACAAGCTCTTCACCCAGCGCACTTTGGATGCCCAACGAGCTATTAAGCACGCAAAAGTGAGCGTGCAATAACAATGCGCTGCACTTCTGATGTACCTTCATAAATTTCTGTAATCTTCGAATCGCGCAGATAGCGTTCAACTTCATACTCTTGCACATAGCCATATCCGCCATGAATTTGAACAGCTTCAAGTGCCGCTTTGACAGCGATTTTAGAAGCATAAAGTTTCGCCATTGCCGACTGCGCTGAATGCTGCTGATGTTGGTCTTTGCGCCAAGCTGCTTCATAAGTAAGCATTCTTGCCGCTTCAAGTTCGGTAGCCATGTCTGCAAGTTTCATCTGAATGGCTTGATGGTCAATAATCAATTTGCCGAATGATTTGCGTTCTTTGGCGTATTTGAGCGAGCGCTCAAGCGAGGCGGCAGCAATCCCTAAGGCTTGTGCAGCAATCCCAATGCGACCGCCATCCAGAGTTTTCATCGCAATCTTAAAGCCTTCCCCTTCAACACCGAGCATATTCTCCAAGGGAATGCGGCAATCCGTAAAGCCAAGTGAGCACGTATCGGAAGAACGAATGCCAAGTTTCTTTTCTTTCTTGAGGATCTCAAAGCCAGGCGTATTGCGCTCAACTAAGAAAGCAGAAATGCCATGCGAACCTTTGGATTTATCGGTCATGGCAAAAACAAGATACAATTCAGACGTTGTGCCATTGGTAATCCAGTTTTTTGTCCCGTTGAGTACCCAAGCATTGCCATCGCGTACTGCAGTAGTAGTCTGCGCAGTGGCATCGGAGCCAGCGTTTGGTTCAGAAAGACAGAATGCGCCAATGTAGAGTTTGCCATCTTTCTGACCTTTAGCAAGCGGACGCAAGTATTTTTCTTTCTGTTCAGGCGTGCCATATTCGCTAAGCGCCCAGCATACGAGGGAGTTATTGACGGACATAATCACACCGACAGAGGCATCAGCTTTGGAGATTTCTTCCATTGCAAGCACATAGCTGAGCGTATCCATACCTGCGCCATCATATTCGGGTGGCGCAATCATGCCGAGAAAACCAAGTTCGCCAAGTTTCATGACAATGTCGTAGGGAAATTCTGAGGTTTCATCGCGCTCAATGGCATCTGTGATTTCAGTGCGGGCAAAGTCGCGCGCCGTCTGCTGAATCATCAGTTGCTCTTCGGAAAAAGCAAATCGCATGGTCAGACTAAGTTAAGTTGGAAAAAACAAAACGAATTTAAACTATTTGTGGCAAACGCAAGAAAGAAACAAGAAGTGAGACAAAGTGCAGAGTATGCCTAAGCCAAAAGAGGGTAAGCAAGTGCAAGGTGTCTTGTGCTTGCTCGACCGATCCTTTTGGGAGGAAAGAAAATTTATAGGGCAAATTATTTTGAAGAAGTCGCTATATTAAGTTTTGAGTAAAACAAGAACGCACAAACTCATAAAACAGGCGCGAAGTATGGAGTTTCCGCGATGCGATTTGTATCCTGCTGAGGCAGGTTTTTACTGTCAGTGTGTTGGCTGTCCTGTAGTCTCGAATTTGCAACCCGGTTGTGTACTAACCGAAAAAGAAACAGGCATTTATGAATTTTTGGGACCGACACCAAACGGTGGAGTCAAAGCGGTGCTGGTGTTCACCAATGATGAAGGTGAAATTGTGCCAAAGCCTGATGCAAAACATGTTGAAATCCGAGAGTTAGACGAAAAGGGTGCAACTGTGCAAGTAACCTTTGGTGTAGCTGATCCACAAGGATTCTATTTGGATAGATAACCGTTGCGTCGAGAAGTGCCATAAAAAGAAGGAGAACAACAAATGAACAATGCCTCTGACGCAGCAGCACTGACTGACCTCAGCATTATCGGTGGCGGACCGACAGGAATTTTTGCAGCGTTTCAATGCGGCATGAATGATATGACCTGCCGCATCATCGACAGTATGCCTGAACTTGGCGGACAGCTCACGGCACTCTATCCCGAAAAGTATATCTACGATGTAGCTGGCTTCCCACAAATTATGGCAGGCGATTTGGTCGGTCAACTCTGGGAACAAGCGTCACAGTTTTCTCCTGAAGTAGTGCTCGGTGAGCAGGTAATAGATGTCCACAAGCGCCATGATGGCTCGTTTGAGTTAAGGACAAATGTCGGTAAGCATTACTATAGCCGTGCCGTGCTCGTGGCGGCAGGCTTAGGAGCGTTTTCCCCAAGAAAATTAGATCAACTTGGCGATGTCTCGCATCTGGAAGAAAAGTGCATTTTTTATGCCGTAAAGAAAGTTGAAACATTCAAAGATAAGCACGTTGTTATTGTCGGCGGTGGCGATTCGGCATTAGACTGGACGGTCGGGCTAATAGACGTGGCAAGAAGCGTAACGCTGGTGCACCGCATGTCGACCTTTCAAGGGCACGGTAAGACGATTGCCGATGTGATGGAAGCCCAAGAAGCAGGCAAAGTGAAAGTCTACTTGCACGCTGAAGTCAAAGCAATTGAAACACAGGGCGACAAGCTCCGTCGTGTCATAGTCGAATCTAAACCTGATACACTTTACTTGGAAGCAGATTGTCTGCTACCGCTGATTGGGTTTAAGTCCGATTTAGGTCCGATTAAAAAACTGGGGCTTGAAATTGGAAGGCAATGCCATTGTCGTAGAAAGCAGCACGATGCAAACATCCATAGCAGGCATCTATGCGGCAGGAGACATTGCAAGTTATCCCGGAAAACTTAAACTCATTCAAACAGGGCTAAGTGATGCCGCTATGGCAGTGCGTTACAGCCTGAACTATATTCGTCCAGGCGAAAAGGTCAAGCATCAATTTAGTTCTATCAAAATGGCAGCAAAAAAATGAGCCTGCTGCCAAAGCCCATCAACAGGGTGCTCTCAACAGAGTCGCTCAAACCATACTGCTGATGAACAATGACGGCTGCAAGACGATGTCGATTATTGATGGTTATTGCCATAATCGTGATGGGATGTAATCAAGCATGCCAAACATCAAAAGTGACAAATTCTCAAACTGAAACTCAAGCGCAAGCAAGAAGTCTGAAAATGATGGAAGAGATGGACTATCAAGAAAATGATCCAAAACCGAGTCCTGAACTATCGCCTGAAGATGTAGTCAAAATTCAACTCAAAGCATTGAAGTACAACGACGAGAAAAATCGCGGTATTGCAATTGTCTACCGATTTGCATCACCTGAAAATCGACTGTACACAGGACCGCTGCCAAACTTTACGAAGATGCTGCACAATCCACTCTACGCACCGATGCTGAACTACGACACCGAAGAGCTGGGTGCAATGAAAAAAAATGGTAATCGAGCCGAGCAAAAAGTCGTGCTGATTGATAAACAAGGCAAAGCTCACACCTATCTTTTTCACTCTCCAAGCAAGAAGATAGCGACTACAAAGGATGCTGGATGACCGATGGCGTTGTCAATCTGACGGCTGAGAGACAAAAAGAACAGCAGCGGCTCAAAATTACATTGGAAGAGAAAAAAGCTATGTTAGATTCGCTCTTTGCGCAGTTGAAAACTGCAGAGAGTGAAGATGCGGCGGCTTTCATTGAGAACTTAATTTGGGAGCTATGGACAACCAGTGAGCGTGAAGACATCAATGTGCTTATGGCAAAAGGTATAGAGGAGATGAGCGAGAATAATTACACACGCGCCATTCAAGCCTTCAGTGCGATAACGGAACTGGACCCCGACTTTCCCGAAGGATGGAACAAGCGCGCGACGGCTTACTACCTCAAAGGTGATTTTGCCGCGTCTATGAAAGATATTGAACGTACACTTGCCTTAGAACCTCGGCATTTTGGAGCACTCTCTGGCTTAGGACTGATCTACATGGCAATAGGCAATGAACTGGCGGCACTCAAAGCCTATGAAGCGGTCTTGCAAATTCATCCACAACAAAGAGACTTGCGAAAATATGTTGAGAACTTGCGACGCAAGCTCGGTGCGCGAGGCTTGTAAAAAGCTCAACCCTAAACTCTCAAAGCGTGAAACACATCGTCAAAGTCGGTTTGGTACAGCGTAAAGGACTGCCAAATCCTGAAGAAAATCTTGTCCGCACGATTGACGGTGTGAGAGAAGCGGCATCGAAAGAAGCAAAGATAATCTGCACGCAAGAGATGTTCACCACGCTTTACTTTTGCCAAACTGAAGACTATGCGCCGTTCAAATTTGCGGAACCGATTCCGGGCAAAACAACTCAAACGCTCTCAGAGCTTGCAAAAGAACTCAATGTCGTCATCGTCGCCGCCTTGTTCGAGGAGCGTGCGCAGGGTATTTATCACAACACAGCTGCTGTCCTTGATGCAGATGGCACCTATCTTGGCAAATACCGCAAAATGCACATTCCTGATGACCCCGGGTTCTACGAAAAATTTTACTTTACGCCCGGCGACTTAGGCTTTAAGGTCTTCAAAACCAAATTTGCAACCATTGGCGTATTGATTTGCTGGGATCAATGGTATCCTGAAGCAGCGCGTCTGACAGCAATGCAGGGCGCGCAAATTCTCTTCTATCCTACAGCCATTGGGTGGGCAACATCAGAGAAAGATCCAGCGGTGCGTGCTGCGCAACATCAAGCGTGGGAAATGATTCAGCGCAGCCATGCTATTGCAAACGGAATTTATGTGGCTGTAACAAATCGCGTCGGCACAGAATATTCTCCTGAAAATCCAAAAGAAGGGCTGGAGTTTTGGGGACAAAGTTTTGTGGCAAATCCCTTCGGCATTCAGTTAGCAAAAGCCTCAAGCGATAAGGAAGAAGTCATCGTGGCAGAGTGCGATTTGTCTCAAATTGACTTTTACCGTCAGCATTGGCCCTTTATGCGCGATAGACGCATTGATGCCTATGCGCCACTTACCAAACGCTTCCTTGATTCGGAAGTCTAAGCACAAAAATGCATGCACATGAGCCAAAGCGCATGCTAACCGTGTAGTTTGGTATGAGCCAAATCTTTATATTAGAGCCTATGGGCACGCAAGGGCAGTCGAATAAGTTGAAATCAAATGTGTATATTGCAACCTGAAAAGAACATCATACTCAGCAGTAAAGCAAAGCGTTAGTAAAGTAAAACCTCAATACGCAAACATCTCTAACCAAACTTCACTGCTATGAAGAAAATCGCCACACTATTTCTACTGATTGTTGCCATTGCATTTTCAGCTAACGCACAAATTCCCGGTCTTCCGCAGCTATTGACGATTGAAGGAGGCATCGGGGGCGGATTTGCAAGCGGAGGGCAAAACTTGGCGCTGGTGCAAAGGCAAGGCGGCTTAAATTTCAGCGATTTTGTCAAAGATGCCCCTCTCAGCGGTGCAAATATTGCTGCTAAACTCAAAATTATGCCGCCACTTATTCCGCTGCGTATTGTAGGGTTTGTAAACTATAACCTACTTTCGACAAACACGAACACTTCAGAGAGCATTTCAGTAGGTGGGACGACAATCCCGCTAAACATCAATCCCTTTGCTCCCTCTGGCAGCAGAGTAAATGTGCTCAACGCAGGTGCAGGTTTAGAATTCTCACCACTGCCACTGCCTATTATCACACCCTACATCGGTGTAGATTTTGGACTTTATAGTATTGCACCAGAAGGTAAATCCGCCTACACGCGCTACGGTTTGGGCGCAGGTATTGGAATTGAATTTTCACCACCGCTTATCCCAATTTCATTTGACATTGAAGCCAAGTATCGACTCGCAAATTTGACAGGCAAAGAAAATATTACACTCACGAACGCAATTGCTCAGGAAAACTCATTTAACTACTTGCAGGTCTCGGTGATGCTAATGTTCAAGATACTCTGAGCACATTTAATTGAGATAGATTCAACCAATGCAATACCAAAGCCAATTTTATGAAAAAAGTCAGCCTTCTTCTTGTTTTATGCTGCTTGATGCGTGTGGTAGCAGCACAGGTCCCCCAGTTCGAGGGTACTATTACGATGCAAACGAATACCACGAGCCCTGATAACCAAGTCGAGCTAAGTGCTACGATGATAGTGTATAGCAAAAATGGATCGACATTGATAGAGACAAGTACCAATGTTGGGGGAATGAAGATGCAACAAGTAACACTTGCACGCGCAAGTGAACCTAATAAGCTCTATACGATAGATAGAAAAAACAAAACATACGGGGTACTTGATGTAACAGGTATGCAATCGATGCAGAATGAAGAGGAGTTTGAGGTAAAGAAAATTGGCACGGAAAAAATTCGAGGAATGAAGTGCGTGCATGTGCAAGTGAAAATGAAGAAAAGTAATGTCATGATGGACATGTGGACGACAAAAGAGATAGGGGATTGGGAAATGTATTCAAGAATGCAGAAGAACAATCCAATGTTTCAAAACAACAAACTGCTTGCTGCCCTGCGTAAAGAAAATGCCGATGGCATGCCATTAAAAACCGTAGTGACCGTTGAAGGAACAAGAAGTGTTACGGAAGTGACGAAAGTCGAAAAAAAGGCGCTACCAGCGTCGCTCTTTGAGATTCCAAGCGACTACAAAGAGTCCTCGGACATGTTTGGCATTCCGGGGATGAGCAAAGACAAGATGCAAGAGATGATGAAGCAGATGATGAAGCAAGATAAGGACTAAAAGCAAGCAACAGAAGCTATATCTCGAATCGGCAGGTGGTAAGCCCCCGAGCAACCACCTGTTGCAATTCACTTTTTGTCAAATCTGAAACTGCAACATATCTGTGGCTGAAAAAATTACGCCTCGCAGTAAAGACTATTCTCAATGGTATATCGATATTGTTCGTGAAGCAAAACTTGCTGACTATAGCGATGTGCGTGGCTGCATGATTATCCGCCCGAACGGCTATGCAATCTGGGAAAAGATGCAAGCGGCGCTCGACAAAATGTTCAAAGACACAGGACATGTCAATGCCTACTTCCCGCTGTTTATCCCAGAAAGTTATATGAAAAAAGAAGCCGAGCATATTGAAGGCTTCGCGCCAGAATGTGCTGTTGTAACGCACGGCGGCGGAGAAGAATTGCAAGAAAAACTCTACGTGCGCCCAACTTCCGAAACGATTATCTGGTCGACCTACGCCAAGTGGATTCAGTCTTATCGAGATTTACCGATTCTCATCAATCAGTGGGCAAATGTCGTGCGTTGGGAATTGCGTACGCGGCTGTTTTTACGTACTGCAGAATTTCTCTGGCAAGAAGGGCACACGGCACATGCTACTGAAGAAGAAGCAAAAGCTGAAGTCTTGCAGATGATTGAGGTCTATCGCCGTTTTGCAGAAGAGTTTATGGCGCTGCCAGTCATTGTAGGCAAGAAGACAGAATCTGAAAAATTCGCGGGAGCTGTTGAAACCTATTGCATTGAGGCGATGATGCAAGATGGCAAGGCTTTACAGGCTGGCACATCACATCACTTAGGACAAAATTTTGCGAAGGCGTTTGATTGTCGCTATCAAACCAAAGATGGAAAGTTGGAGTATGTCTGGGCGACAAGCTGGGGCGTATCGACACGGCTGATTGGCGCACTGATTATGGCACACTCTGACGACAAAGGACTTGTGTTGCCACCGAAACTGGCTTCACGTCAAGTTGTCATTGTGCCAATCTTCAAGGGTGATAAATCTGCAGTGGTGCAAAAAGCCCACGAACTTGCTACAGTGCTGCGGGCGAATGGCTTAAGTGTCATCGTGGATGATAGCGAGCAAAACACACCGGGCTGGAAATTTGCAGAGTATGAACTGCAAGGTATTCCCCTGCGCATAGAGCTTGGTCCAAAAGACCTTGCGGCAGGTCAGTGTGTTATCGTGCGGCGTGATACCGGTGAAAAACAAACATTGTCGCTTGGCGACCAAATCCATGCATGTATTCACGATATGCTTTCTGCGATGCAGCAGCAGCTCTATGAGCGCGCTAAAGCATTTCGTGATGCAAATATCAAAGAAGTCAAAGACTATGATGAGTTCAAAGCGCAAGTAGAAAAAGGCTTTGCAATTGCGCATTGGGATGGCACACGCGAAACCGAAGCCAAAATCAAGGAAGAGACCAAGGCAACGATTCGCTGCATTCCAACGCAAGAGGAGTTTTTGAACAAGTATGATATGCGCTCTGAAGGCAAATGCATTTACACGAGCAATCCTTCAAAACAAAAAGTGGTCTTCGCAAGGGCTTACTGAAAACAACAAAAAAGTCAGGGTGTGAAGTGAAAATCAGCATCTTGGTAAATCAGAAGGTCTCGGGTGTTCAAGAACGGGAAGAGAGGCTTCGATAAAGCCACCGCTCGCTCAAGCGGTGCATCGTAAAGAGCAGTGCTAATCCTACAGCACTTCCCAAAGAAATTGCGCTCCAAATCTCGATGCGAAAATTTTCAATCTCATAGAATGTCTTGATAAGGTTGAGTGGAAAGACATTCCACGGGGTATGCGCAAGAAATACATAGAGCAGAAGCACCAGCAGACTAGACTGCACAAAGAGCAAAAGCTTCTCTGAATTTGCACGCATGGCAAGGTAAACAAAATTCCCCAGACACATCACGACCAGAGCGGAGGTCATCGCCATTTTTTCTTCAATGCGTGTGGGCTCAAAGAAAAGTTGAGTGAGATATTGCGAGAGGTAACTTGCCGAAGCAAATGCCACGAGAGAGATGGCAATAAAAGAAAATAGTTCGGTGAAAAATGCACGTGGTGGAGACGTTCGCGTGTTAAAGGCGGTAATGAAATAGACAGGCAAGGCGACACCGAGCAAACTCAGCAAACCCGAACGACGTGGCGTAAGAGGAAAAAGTGCGCCAAACAGCACCGTTGAGATTTCCAAGAGCAGAACGATGAGATTTTTAGTAAGGTAAAGTTTCGAAATAGAGAGCACCGTATTCAAGATTAATCGACCTTGCTCAAAGATTTTGGGCAAAAGCGAGAATTTATTTTTGAGCAAGACAATGTCAGCAATTTCCTTCGTAATGCTGCTGCCTTCTTCCATCGCAATGCCAAGCGTCGCTTCTTTCACTGCAGGCACATCATTGACACCATCGCCAATCATGGCTGTTCGTCGATGCTTGTTTAAGGTGCGAATGATGCGCTGCTTATGCTCGGGCGAAAGACGGGCAAAGACACTTTTTTCTTGAACGCGCTCTACAAATTGATGTGCCGCAAGCGTATCAAGTTCTGCACCAGTAACCACATCGCCTTTGGTGGTTTTCCAACCAATGTCATTCAAAGTGGCTTGTACGGAATCGGCAGAGTCGCCCGAAAGGATTTTGATATCAATTTGATTTTCGCGAAAGAGTGCAAGCGCCTCAGGTGCATCGTGGCGAATGGCGCCGCTCAGGCATATCAAAGCAAGCGGTTTAAGTTTGAGCGACATCTCGCCGTTGGGCGAAAAGAGCGAGTTCAGTGGCACGCCGTCGCTGAGGCTTGCAAAAATCAAATTGCGGTAACCGCGCAAGCCATGTTCTTCAAGTGTGCGATTCAAAACGCGCTGATTGGCTTCATCCAAAAATGGTAAGAGAACTTCATAGCCGCCAAGAGCCAGCGAAAACTCGCCTAACTCGGTTTTGAGGCGAAGTGCAGAAAACTTGCGCGCAGAGCTGAATGGCAATTCAGCAATCACTTGGCTTGGCGTTTTGGGTAAGTGCCGCAGCGCTTGAATTGTAGCGTTAGAATCCGATGAAGCGTGCGCAAACGCCCCTAAGAGTTGCTTGATATTGGATTCAGAGACGCCATTTTCAAACGCATGGAGAGCATGCAGCGAAAGATGATTCTCTGTCAGGGTGCCTGTCTTGTCTAAGCAGACCACATCAACGGTAGAGAACGATTCAATGGCGTTAAGTTTTTGCACGACAGCGCCAAGTTTCATCACACGATAGACGCCAGCAGCAAAGACAACTGTCGTAAAAAACACTAAGCCTCGGGTAAGAGTGTAATAACAACAGTAGCAATGCGGCGGATAAAATCAAGGTCTGAAAGTCCGCCGGTTTGGGCGCGCATCAGAATTTCAAAGAGCGCTAAGCCAAGGGCAATGACAAATGACCAAACGAAAATTTTATCAACCCGTTTTTGAAGCGGTGTGCTCACGAACTTATACTCGCGTGCAAGCGCAGTAATACGTGACGCATAAGAACTTTGTCCGACACGCTCGGCAACATAGTAGCCCGTGCCAGCTACACAGTAACTGCCTGAGAAAAGTGCAGACCCTACAGGCTTTTCAATCGTGAGCGATTCACCAGTCAGAAGCGATTCATCCATTTCCAACCCAAGGGAATGAATCACTGAACCATCAACGACAGCATATTCACCCCGGTGAATTTTCACGACATCGCCTTCGACAACTTCCGAAGGTTCAATGATGATTTCCTTGCCTTCACGTACGACCGTTACTTCGCGTGAGAGCAAAAGGCGTGTGTTTTCTAAAATGGCACGTGTACGAAATTCTTGCACGATAGCAATCGCTGTGTTGGCAAACACCACCGTAATGATGCCGACGCTATCGAGCAACAGACGAATGTCATCTGACCAGACAAAGACACCAAAAAGGAAAGCTATAATTGCAAAGTTGATGAGATTAAAAACCGTGAGGATATTTTCGAGGAAAATTTCGCGTGTGCTTTTGGCATGCGGTGTGCGCGTAAAGTTGACACGTCCTTGACGCTGCTGCTCTTGAACTTCTGCTGCAGATAAGCCGCTGATGGGCAGTGGCATAATAAGTTAAAATTTCAGTCCGTAAAATTCGTAACCCCCTCTGGGCAGTTAAATTCAAATCAAAGAATTGCCGCAAAGATTTCAAACCTGAACAACCACCAAGGGTGCTTATCAACAACCTTGAGGGGCTGACTCAATGCGGCAAAGGCTTGCCAAAAGAATGTAAAAAGCATCTGTTAAACTCTTGTAAAGTTTGCTTACAGAAAATTGTAGCCACGCAGAACAAATTTTACAATTTGGAAACAGATTTTCTTGTATCTTTCAGTACGCAAACAAAACCCATATGACATCGATTCTAATAGCACTGCTTTGGCTCCTTGCCTTCATCATCATCTACCGCTTTCTTCGTTTTATCACAACGCCGCTCTTTATGAAGTTAGGCATCTACACATATCACTCAGAGATGCTTTTTACTGTCCCGATTTGGAAAAAAAGCGCGAGATTCACTTAGGGACATCATATGATTTTTCCGTACTGATATTGTTGGCTCGCGCAAAATGCTGGCGTCGCTCTCGCAAGGGCTGCTAAAACTGTGCGAAGACATTGAACGCGGGAAATACTCCAAAGATCTGCTGCTGCGTGGCACAACCTACTACTTCAGTGATGCGACACTGATAAAATTTGGTTTCCAGACGCGCCCGCTGCGCTTTATTGAAGCCGTTTTCTTTAGCCTCAATTATCTCGAACTGTGTATTCTACACAGCCTCAGCAAGCGGCGCCTAACGCTGATCAATACCGATTCGGTACGCATCGCTTACTGCTATGCAACAGACCTCTTGCGCCATAAGGAAATCTGTCGCAAATATGCTAACATGCTGCTCAAAGAAAATCACACAAAGGATGTTAAGCACGAGAAAATCCCAGCGATTCTCGAGCGCGGTACATCCGATTCACCCGATTCACTTGCCGCGTAGGCGCTATTCCACGCTAAGCAATTCTATATCAAAAATCAAGGCGCTATTTGGTGGAATCTCGCCTGCAGGCTCACTGCCATAGCCTAAGTGCGGCGGAATTTCAAGCCGACGCTTGCCGCCAACACGCATGCCTTTCAAGCCCTCATCCCACCCCGGAATGACCATTCCAGTGCCTAAGACAAATTCAAATGCCACTCTTCCCGGCAAGCGAGATGAATCAAATACCTTGCCGTTCGTCAGCATACCCGTGTAGTGCACCGTAAGTTTTTTGCCCGGCTCTGCTACAGCGCCTGTGCCGACGACTTCATCAATAATGTTCAGGGTTTCAATTTTTTTGCCACCACAATTGAGTTGGCTAAAAGCAAAGAGCAAAAAAAGAGAAATGGTCAGGTAGTAACGCATAGCGTGAAGTGATTTAAGATTTGCAAAGAACGGTGCCAAATAAGTCAAAGGCTTCAGCATCAGTGATTTCAACATCGTAAAACTCACCGACACGAAGTGCTTTTGTAGAAAAGTCAGGATGAGCAGAGTTAATGATGACTTCGTTATCAACTTCGGGGGCATCGAATTCAGTACGTCCAATAGCAACGCCGTGCTCAATGCGGTCAATCAAGACGCGCATGGTAGAGCCGATAAGCGATTCGTTTTTCTTTAGCGAAATTTTTTCTTGCAGTGCCATGGCACGCTCTACACGGCGCTTTTTCTCTCGGGAAGGAACATTGTCAGGTAATGCAAATGCAGCTGTGTTTTCTTCATGCGAGTAAGAAAAGCAGCCTAAGCGGTCGAATTTCATCTCGGCAATAAACTCAAGGGCTTCTTCAAAAATTGCTTCGGTTTCATTTGGATAACCAAAAATGAAGGTGGTGCGCAAGCAAATGTTGGGTACTTCGGCACGAATCTCTTCAATGAGTTCAATAAGACGGCGCTTCGTGATACCGCGGCGCATGGATTTCAACACGTCATCATTGGCATGCTGAATCGGCATATCAAGATATTTGCAGATATTTTCGCGCTCGCAGATAACAGGCAAAATCTCTTTTGGGAACTTTGCAGGATAAGCATAAAGTAAGCGAATCCAACAGAATCCAATATCAGAGAGTCGTTTGAGTAGTTCATCTAACTTGCGCTCACCATAAAGGTCAAGACCGTAGTATGTAAGATCTTGTGCGATGAGAATAAGTTCTTTGACGCCCTGTTCATAGAGCCGTGTGGCTTCGCTAAGAAGGGCAGGGATAGGCTTAGAGCGATGAGCGCCACGCATCAGCGGAATAGCACAGAATGAGCAAGGATTATCGCACCCTTCTGAAATTTTTAGGTATGCAAAATGTGATGGCGTAGAAAGAGCACGCTCGCCTAAGAGTTCTGCTTTAAGATGCCCTCCAAGTTCAATGAGAATATCTGAAAGGGTTTTACCATCAAAATCTAAGACTCCGAAGTAGCGATCCACTTCGGGAATTTCACGCTCAAGCTCTGAGCGATAGCGTTCCGAAAGGCAACCCATCACAAGCAATTTTTTAAGTCGACCAGACTTTTTGAGTGCCACACCGGCTAAGATGTGGTCAATAGATTCTTGCTTGGCGGCTTCAATAAATCCACAAGTGTTAATGACCAGCACATCGGCTTTGTGAGCCTCAGAGGTAAGGATAAAGTCATTAGCCTGCGCTTGTGCCAGCAGCATTTCGGAATCGACAGTGTTTTTAGAGCACCCTAAGGTAAGTACATGAAGTTTAGGCAATTTTGTTTTCATGTTTCAAGCAAAGTGAATCTTGAGAAGTGGCGAAGATAGGAAAAGATAGGTGAAGAACCACAGGGAATGAAAGAAATGAAGAAGAGAAAAAGAAAAACAGCAATAAAAAAGCCCCCGTTACCGAAGTAACAGGGACCCTCAACCTTCAACCAACAAATGCACTAAGAAAAACAGGAAGAAAGAACAGGAAACATGCTGCAGGTTACGCTGCGGCTGTTGTATTGGGCGATGATGAGTGCGATGCCGATGTCTCAGTGCTGGTCGTGCTTGCAGCAACTTGTGTAGCTTTGCGACGCGCTTCTTCTTCAGCCTTACGCCGTGCAAGTTCAGCCTCTAACTTTTCACCGGTCATGGGTACAAACTTGCCGTTGACAAACTCCATCGGGATTTTACGCAGGGCTTCATCTAATGCTTTGAGCTTTTCAGCCTCCTGCTTTTTGCGCACTTCAAGTTCTTCTTTAGAGAGCCCGACGACATTGTCGCTATACATTTCACTCAGTGGCTCCAGACGGATGTTATCCTGCTGAAATTTGTAAGACGCAAATTTGTAGAAAATGAACACCAAGATGAAAAAGATAGGCAGAGCAAAGGCGTAGATGTAGAGCCATGACATGGATGTAGGCATAGCAGTTCTCCTTCTTTTGACTTCATAAAAAGTACTGAGCATGTTGCTCAAAACGAATATCTGCTCTGCACGAGGAATTGACAATCTCTTTGAGGCGTGATTGTGCCTGTTCAAAAGACGATTTGGACGCTTTGAGAGACAAACGGTGCAGCACACTGTGCTTGTATGCGATGGGCATGTGTGCCGCAGCCGCTTGAGCTGCGCATAACCTTTATGCGTTAGAAGATACTGTGCAAGGCAAGACTAAAAAGGGCTATTTCTTTGCTAGTTCTGCTTCAATAGCTTTTGTTAAGTCAGCACTCATGGGATTTACACCACTTTTGAAACGCCCGACAATTCTGCCATCGCGTGAGATAAGAAACTTCTCAAAATTCCAACCAATTTCACCAGAAGGTGTCGCTTGGCTGGTCAGATACGCATAGAGCGGGTGCTTCTTTTCACCTTTTGTGGGAATTTTCTCAAAAAGCTCGAAGGTAACACCGTAGGTTGTAGTGCAAAACTTTTTGATATCTGCATTGCTACCCGGCTCTTGTCCGCCATAATCGTTAGAAGGGAAAGCTAAAATCACAAATCCTTTATCACGGTATTTCTGATAGAGTTTCTCGAGCTCAGCATACTGAGGCGTATAGCCACATTCGGAAGCGACATTGACAATTAAAACCACTTTGCCTTGATAATCCGAAAGTGATTTCTCCTTACCATCAATTGTTTTGACGGTAAAGTCATAAATCGATGGAGCAGGTGCAGCAAAAGTCCAGAGCAGCACAAAGAGAAAGGTGCGAAGCATTGTTGAAAGAATTAAGCGGATTAAGAGTTAGAAGAAGATTCATCAGAAATCGGTGCAAAGACACGACAACGACTGCACAACAACTCTGTGTTGAGCTTGCAGCGTTTTATTCTGCTTTGACAACTTGAGCTTTACGAATCGAGCCGTTGTAGACAAGTCCGCGTCGAATCACTTTAAGAACAGTACCGGGCTCATAATTCGTTTTTAGAATTGCGCCAGCTTTTTCATGCTTTTCAATATCAAAAAGCGACTGCTTTTGCTTGACTTCAATTTCTTTGACGCCGAAGACATCCATCAGGGCTTTGAGATAGGTTTGTACGCTCTCAGGTGTGTTGATTGGAGCATCTGGTTCAGCTTGGAAAAGGGCATCAATTTTATCGATATGCGTGATAAGCGATTTTTGAATAAAGGATTTGACAGGCATATCGCTATCGAGCAGCGTGAGTTCTGCAAGAAATTCGTCGAGATAAAGAAGAAGTTTATGCGCGATCTCCGTTTGTGCAACAGGCTGCGTCTCTTGCCAGCGTGAGTGATAAGACGCAATGATGGTTTGCGCTTGTCGTGCAAGGTCATTTTGGAAAGCCGTAGTGCGACGCTCAACTCCAACTTGCTTTTCAAGCGCAGCCAGACGAGAGAGCACACTGTCAAACACCTTAGGGCTAAGGCTATGGCTTTCGGATTGTTGCAGGACTTCTTGATAAAAGGGTTTGTTGAGTTTGGAATCCAGATGTTTGACTTTGGACTCAAGCTTAGAGAGTTGCTCACGCTGCTTGCGCAAGGTACTGAGAGAAATTATAGCAAGATAAAGCGTCACAATCAGTGAAAAAAATGCCAAGAGAAAAGCCCAAGTTGCACGCTCTTCAGCTTTTTGAATTTGAGCAAGATCTTCAGTCATGAGCTTAGTAGGTTTGATCGCCACTGGCTCCTCAAAGAGTGATTCAAGCGTAGTACGGCGCAGGAGGCGTGAGACAGTTGTGCTTTTAAGCAAGCGATCTTTATAGTCGAGTAGCGCCGTTTGTTCTCGCCATTCCCCGAGCGCTAAGTTGTAGAGCGCCATGGCTTCGGCGCTGTGAGCATCTTTAAGAAGTCTGGGATTAGAATCGGCAGCATCCGCATCGAAGGCGAGAACTCGGTCGGGAATGCCAAATGCACTAAGATTGACTTGCCTCAATATGCGGTTACCGTTTGTGACAGCTTCAAGCAGGTCTTTGTATTGTGCAGGTGTGGAGAGTTTGCGTTTATCAAATTCAGTGAAGAAGGAGCTAAGACGACTTTCAAAGACTTGGACAATTTCATTAGCGCTGGGCGTGGCACCTGCAATAGGCTTAGCGGTTTCAAGGTAGAAGAATTTCGTTTTAGGTTGAATCCGCAATTGAAGCTCAGGCGAGAGCTGGCGCGTGTTTAAGATGAAGAGCGTCAGACCGTCATCAGCATTGAGCAAATTTTGTCGCTTGAAGTAAAAGCAGACGGTTTGGGGCTCAGGTTGTGCCCAAAGCGTAGAAGCAAAAGGCAAGAGCAGCATGCAAAACAGGAAAAGACGAATCAGCATGATCGTCAAAGAAAAAAAGATCGGTTTGAGAGTCGAGCAAAGCTCAAAAAAACTTAGGTTGAAGATTTAGGTTGAGAACCGTTGAACTAATAATTTTAACGAAAAACAAGATAACAAAAATCTAATAAGTTCAGTAAGGGAAGCCTATGTCAAAGCAACGCTCACGCATACCGCTGTCGCGCGAAGAAGAAGCGGTACTTGACGCGCTGCATTTTGTACTCTCGTTTGAAGAGTTACAAAAAGAAACCTGCTTGGAGAAAGAACAATTGCAAGCCTGCCTTAGGCAGATGATTGAAAGTGGAGATGTGCAAGCCTTAGCATGGTCGGAAGAAAAAAAAGAGTATTTGCCCGTTGAGCAAATTCTGGCGCCGTTAGGGAGCTATCACTTTCTAGCAACCAAAGAAGGCCTGTTTCGTCATCACTCTGCGTAGAACATACAAACATGTCTCAAACTAACACTAGTATTCGTCTACGAGTGGCGGCATTAGCTGTGCAAGATGGAAGAGCGCTGCTTGTCAAGCATCGGCGTTTTTTGAGTGGAATAGATTTGCCAGATGAATCATGGATTTTGCCCGGTGGCGGTGTCAAAGTGGGAGAGACGTTAGAAGAGGCGGTGCGCCGTGAAGTAAAAGAAGAAACGGGTTTGAGCTGCGACGTGGGTGATATGCTGTTTGTCAAAGAGTTGATTTATCCTTACTGCGATGAAGCCGTGAGGCATGAACGCCCCTTGCTGCATGTGCTCTCACTTTGTTTTGCGGTTAAAATTACAGGGGGCACACTGCAAACAGGTAAAGATCCAGAGTTACCTGAAGCCGACCAGCTTATTCTGGAAACAGCTTGGCTGCCAATTGATGCTCTGAAAGACTACCCAATTTATCCCTCTTCTTTGGCAGCGTTTATTCAAGAGTACGCAGCCGAAGGCTTTAAGCCATGTCAAGCGCGATACTTTCGCAGCAAAGATTAAAGTCCAGACGCTAGATAAAGCGTGAGGATAACAAGTGAGCGATGCCAAAAGCAAAAAAGAAGCAAAAAGAAAATCAAGTTTTCACAAAGCAAAGTATGGATATTTGTGGTGAAAAATTATATTTAGCTCTGTAAGAAGCGGCTAGTCGGTCTTGGGCGATCAAATAAGATTGAGAGTTTTCTTGACCTTCTTGACCCTTCTTGAGAAATGCCATCAAGGCATAGCAATAAATCAACAAAATTTCTTGTTCCCGCAACATGCGAAAGATTGACCCGACAAATATCCCGATTTTTGAAGGCATCTCTCCAGAAGAAATGGAACAAATTATCAAGTATGCCTTCATCAAGAGTTTTGAACCCGGGTATGTGCTCTTTCGCGAGAATCTCATTGTCGGGCAGATTATGTATGTGATTCTCTCGGGGAAAGTAGATCTGGCTAAGAAAAATGCGGCAGGTGAAGATGTGGTATTTCTGACGCTGGGACCGGGAGCATTGCTTGGCGAGATGTCGCTCTTTGAGCAGCAAAAGCGTTCGGCATCAGCAATTGTGCGCGAGTATTCGGAACTGTTGGTGATGCCAAAGTATAACTTCGACCGAATGCTCCAAAGTCGACCTAACGAAGCTATCAAAATTTTGCTCAATTTCATCAAAATTCTCTCTCAGCGCCTGCGCGACACCACTAACAAAATGATTCAAGCGCAGAGCGAAGCGGAAGAATCGCATAATCAATCGGCGTCAGCGTCTACAACCGCACATGCGCCCATGCGTGCGCCCATGCCCGGTGCCAATGTGCCCCAACCAGCCGTCATGCCTGATAAACTGGCTATCAAAGCTAACGAAAAAAAGCGGCAGCGAAATGTATGTCCTGACCGCAGAGGAAATTGCAAGTGGGAACCTTGTACAAATCATTGAAGAAAAACGCCGTCAAGGTTTGACAGCTGATAGTAACATACGCATGCTGATGATTCGCGACCTTGTCAATTACTATCTTCAACTGCCGCTAGAAGAACTGCAACTCAAAGTAAGAGAAATGGAACTGCGCTACCGCAGTCGTCCAAAGTAAAGCAAGTAAGCGGGCAAGTCCGTATGGAATTGAATGGCAGTAAAACTCGTTTGCAAGGACGAAATCTTTGCAAATTTTTATTTCAAAAATAATGGTACAATCAACCTTACCTAAAAGTAAAGCCGAAGCGCAAAAGACACCACGCTACAAAGTAACCCTGCATTTCTACAACAGCCCTGGCGAAGAACGTGTCATTGAAGTCGACGAGGGTACGACAATTCTTGAAGCCTGCATGGAAAACGCAATTCAATTACAACATAATTGTGGAGGCGTATGTGCTTGCTCGACTTGCCATGTCATTATTGAAAAAGGCATGGAACACTTGCCTGAGATGACAGATGAAGAAGAAGAACAACTCGATGAAGCTGTTGGACTGACACTGAAATCACGTCTGGGCTGTCAGTGCCGCATCTACGGCGACATCACGGTATTCATTCCAGACCAATCTATCTACTTAGGGCACTAAACAAAAAGGAGAACGCACTAATGGAGATGAAATTGCACCAATGCAGGCTAGTTTAGCCAGTTACAGCATTATATAACTGTATCTGAGAAAAATCTGCTCTGAGCTATTTTGTAACAGACATTAACGCCAATTTTTAAGTTTTAAGTCTATGCCGTTTCAACTTGATTTGCGTCCTGAAGCCTTGCTCAAAAAAGCGGTGATGGCGTTCACTGTCCGTGAATCTGAAACATCTGATAATCCTGAATTTTCAGAACTCAAAACCCGCCGATACCGTGCAACAATAAATGAAACCTATGATGCAGCGGTAACAGTCATCTCGCGCTGGTTTGGATGGCAACTCAAGACGCGACAGAAAAACCTCGGTGGCATGGCACTGCTTAAATGCGAGATTATCTCAATTGCACTAGGTGGTAATACGCTCGAGCTTTCAGTATGGTTCATTCAGGAAAATCTACCAGATGGTACACCGCAGACCGTTGTAAATTGCAAATGCATTTCCAATGCGCCGACCAAAGGCGACTTGGGAGAAACACGGCGCGCCATAGCATTCTTTCTCTCGGCACTCGATGATGAGGTCATTGAGCTACCCTTGAGCGAAAGTGCGGAGATGCCAAAAAGTCAAAGCACACCAGTGCCGCCAACTCCTGAACCCGAAACGCCCAAAATTAATATGCCGCCGCAAAGTCCGCCGCCAGTTGTGCCGACGCCAGAGCGCAAACCATTGGTGGTGCAGGGTAGCAAAGGTGGCAAAATTCAAATCAAGCAAATTCCAAAGAGCGATAAAACGACCAACACCGCTGAACAATGAAGTTAATTTTATTTGGAACTCCGGGCGTCGGGAAAGGTACTCAAGCTAAAATTCTCGCAGAGAAATATCATGTTGTACATCTCTCGACTGGTGACATGCTGCGTGCAGCCATTGCGGCACAAACACCGCTGGGGCTTCAAGCTAAAACTTTTATGGACAAAGGTGAGCTCGTGCCCGATGACGTCATTATCGCAATGATTGAAGAGACCCTCAAAGCACCTGAATCAAAAAACGGATACTTGCTCGATGGCTTTCCGCGCACTGTGCCGCAAGCAGAAGCACTCGATAAAATTTTGGAGCGCACCTCACAGAAGCTCGACCATGTAATTAACCTTAGCGTTGCCGAAGATGAGGTGGTGCGTCGCTTATCAGGTCGGATTACTTGCGCAAACTGCGGCGCGATTTACAACAAGTTCTATCAGCCACCGAAAGTAGAAGGAGTCTGCGACAAATGCGGCAGCACAGATTTGCGCCAGCGCGATGATGATAAGGAAGAGACAGTGCGGCGTCGACTCAAAGAGTATTATGCTAAAACAGAACCTGTGCTATCCTACTACCGTGCAAAAAATCTTGTAGCTGATATCGATGCCAGTAAAAGCATTGAAGAAGTAACCCAAGCCATTGAAGCTATCGCACTCAACGCCAGTTAGTGCTATGCACTAAGCCGAGAAGCTGATAGCAAACAACACAGTGTGATGCGGCATTGAGAGACAACTCCTGCTACTTAGTGCTGCTCGGACACGCTCGCTATGCTGCGCAAGCTCAATGATGCAAAGAACTGACAGTGTGCCTCGTTTTGTTTGGCATGTGGCAAGTGAGGGTGCAACTTGCTTCTCAAGGCAAGTTGCTGT